>CALMYC010000123.1 GCA_937873385.1 uncultured Flavobacteriales bacterium
CATGCGGCTCAACTGGTTCGTCAAACCCCATCCTTCATTCACGGCCGTGATCAACTGCGAGGCCGTATCGGGCACCAAGGGCGATCCCGCCGCCAACCTGCGGTCCAGATCGGTTTGCCAGGCCCAACCCATGTGCTTGAAAACGGCATCCGCGAAAAAGGTGCCGATGGTGCGGCTCTGGCCGTCCGGCAACCGAGGCCCGCTTTGGGCGCGTGCGCGTTGCGCGTTCCGGTTGCTGCTGTATGCAACGGCCACGGCCAATTTGGGGTTCGGCTCCCGATCCAGGTCGCCTTCACGGTATTCGCCGCCGTCCCTGAATTCACCGAGTGGAAGCCACTCCATGCGGCCAGTGAAACAAAGGCCCTTGTTATCCCGGAACATGGCGCGGCCCTCACCTTGGCTGACCGCTCCAAGTGCGTGCAGTACCTGCTTGCCCCAGGGGATCAATTGAACCAACGTAAGACCACGGTCCCGGTCTTCCACAAAGGCGCTGTTTGCCAACGGCCGTTCCGGCAGCTCCAGCGCACCGGAGGAGATGATGGCCTGCCTTCCGCCTGGCTGTTTGCCTTGGCCAAGGCCGAGCCTGGTGTTCGTACCCAGCTTGTAGAAGACCATGGCATCCAGGATCGGGTTGTCATCCAAGCTTCCATCACCGATCTCCATGTCCCGATTTGAAAGGCCCAGCTGCACCTTGTACTCCAGCCGTGGGGAAATGGCATGACCGTCCAACTTCAGGCGGAAGCGGCGGACCTGGAAGTTGAGCTCGTCCGATCTCTGCCCGGCACCAGCCAAGTGGTGGAAGTCCGCCCGGTTCTGCATGCGGAACCCGAAGACGGACAGCAGGCTGCTGTCGTTGTGCAGCACGATGCCGGCCGGTAGTGCGGTTTGTGCCATGGAAGGCCGCATCAAACCCAAGCTGCAAAGGATAGGCAACCACCGCACAGAGCGGCTCCTGGACTGGATCATGCGGCCGCAAAGATGCAGCAGGCCAGGGTATGTACCGGAATCCCGATCTGGACCTGATTTGCAGGACCGGAGATCGGACCGGGTGAACCGGGACCACAGGACCAACTACCGGACCTGATCGGCAGGATGGCAGGATGGATCGGCGCGTACGATGTCTCTCCCAAGTTCGAATTGAACCTGTCCGGCCCCTTGGGAGAATTGCTCCTGGACGCTTAGGCCACCAACAGCGCGTGCTCCACCTTCTCCTTGAGCAGGGCGTGCTTCACCACGTCGATCATTTCAGTGACGTAGTGGAACCGCATGCCCCGGAGGTAGCGGGCATCGATGTCCTCGATGTCCTTGCGGTTGTCCTCACTGATGATGATCTCCTTGATGCCGGCGCGTTTGGCGGCGAGGATCTTTTCCTTGATGCCGCCCACGGGCAGCACCTTGCCGCGCAGGGTGATCTCGCCGGTCATGGCCAGGAACTTGCGCACCTTTTGCTGGGTGAAGGCACTGCCGATGCTGGTGAGCATGGCGATGCCGGCTGAAGGGCCGTCCTTCGGCGTGGCACCTTCAGGCACATGGATATGGACGTTCCAGCGCTTGAACACCTCCTGGTCAAGCCCGATGATCTCGCTGTGGGACTTCAGGTACTCCAAGGCGATCATGGCGCTTTCCTTCATCACATCGCCCAGGTTGCCGGTGAGGGTGAGCTTGCCTTCGCCCTTGGTGATGCTGGTTTCCAGGAAGAGGATGTCGCCGCCGGTGGGCGTCCAGGCCAGGCCGGTCACCACGCCGGCCACGTCGTTGCCCTGGTATTTGTCGCGGGCATGGCTGGGGCCGTAGATCTTGGCCAAGTCGTTCACTGAGATCGTGGTGCTGAATTTCTCCTTCAGGGCGATCTGCTTGGCGCGGTAGCGCACCAGCTTGGCCAGCCGTTTTTCCAGCGTGCGCACGCCGCTTTCGTCGGTGTACAGTTCCACCACGGCCTCGATCAATCCCTCGCCCAGCTTGAACTGCTTGGCCTTGATGCCGGAGTCCTTCAATTGCTTGGGCAGCAGGTGGCGGTTGGCGATCTGCACCTTTTCCTCCATGGTGTAGCCGTTCACCTCAATGATCTCCATCCGGTCGCGCAGGGCGGGATGGATGGTGCTGAGGGAGTTGGCCGTGGCCACGAACATCACGCGGCTCAGGTCATATTCCAGCTCCACATAGTTGTCGTAGAAGGCATGGTTCTGCTCGGGGTCAAGTACTTCCAGCAATGCACTGGCCGGGTCGCCCTGGTAGTCCTTGCCCACCTTGTCGATTTCGTCCAGCACAAACAGCGGATTGCCGGTGCCGGCCTTTTTCAGGCTTTGGATCACGCGCCCGGGCATGGCGCCGATGTAGGTCTTCCGGTGCCCGCGCACTTCAGCCTCATCGTGCAGGCCGCCGAGGCTCATGCGCACGTATTTGCGGCCGAGGGCCTCGGCCATGCTCTTGCCCAAGCTGGTCTTGCCCACGCCCGGAGGGCCATAGAGGCAAATGATGGGTGCCTTCATGTCGCCCTTCAACTTCAGCACGGCGAGGTGCTCAATGATGCGCTCCTTCACCTTTTCCAGGCCGAAGTGGTCGCGGTCCAGGATCTTTTGGGCGTTGCGCAGGTCGAATTTGTCCTTGGTGTATTCGCCCCAGGGCAGTTCCAGCAGGAGTTGCACATAGTTGTACTGCACGCTGAATTCCGCACCGGCGGGGTTCATGCGCTGCAGCTTCTGCAGTTCCTTCGCGAAGAGCTCGCCCACCTTTTCGGTCCACTTCTTCTTCAAGGCTGCCGCGCGCATCTCCTCGATCTCCTGCTCGATGGGATTGCCGCCGAGTTCGTCCTGGATGGTCTTGATCTGCTGGTGCAGGAAGTATTCGCGCTGCTGCTTGTCCACCTCCGTGCGCACCTTGCTCTGGATCTCGTTCTTCATCTCCAGCAACTGCAGCTCCTTGGTGAGGTGCGCCAGCAGCAGTCCGGCACGCTCGCGCAGGTCGGCCACTTCCAGCATGCGCTGTTTTTCAGCCACCTCGGCGTTCATGTTGCTGCTGATGAAGTTCACCAGGAAGCTCGGACTGTCGATGTTCTTGATGGCAAAGCTGGCCTCGGTGGGGATGTGCGGGCTGGCTTTGATGATATTGATGGCCAAGTCCTTCAGTGAGCTCACCAGGGCATCGAAGTTCTTGTCGCCCTTCTCCGGCCTCAGCTCGCTGAACTCCTTGATCTTGGCGGTGAAGTAGGGCTCCGTCTTCACCATTTCGATCATCTCGAAACGCTTTTTGCCTTGGATCACCGCGGTGGTGCTGCCGTCCGGCATGCGCAGCATGCGGATGATGGTGGCGATGGTGCCCACCTTGTTGAGGTCTTCCGCACGCGGCTCCTCGATGTTGCTGTCCTTCTGGCTCAGCACGCCCAGCGTGCGGTTGCCGCGGTACACGTCCTGGATCAACCGGATGCTGCGGTCACGTCCCACGGTGATGGGGATCACCACACCCGGGAAGAGCACGGTGTTGCGCAGCGGCAGGATGGGCAATTCAGGCGGGGTTTGCTCCGCGTTCATCAACTCCTCATCCTCCGCCGTGATCAAAGGGATCAGCTCGGTCTCATTGTCCATTGCCTCCGAAGAGAACAGGGGACCATCGCTCATTAGGATTTCGCTCATGCGGCTTGGTGCCAATGTATCGGTTCAAACTTACGCAGCACAGCCCGGTGGACTTGCCATCAGGAATTGGGGCAAAGGGCAAGCATCATGCCGGGTGGCAGTGCCTGCATAGTTGTCAGGTGACTTGCCCCGGCATGTGCTGCAGGATGTGCCTTAGGAGGGCCTCATCATCCGCGGAGAAGTGAACGTGACGGCGCTCCATCATCCTGCCGCAGGCGCTGAACACCTTGTCCGGCGTGGCCGTGGTGAAGCCTTCCGCGCCACCCCATGCAAAGGAGGGGATGTGCTTGGGCGGAAATCCGCTGCCGAAAATGTTGGCGCAAACCCCTGCCACTGTGCCGGTATTGAACATGGTGTTGATGCCGCTCTTCGAATGGTCGCCCATCACCAGCCCCAGGAACTGCTGGCCCGTTGCCACGAGTGCCATGGCCGCATAGCTCCATGCCAGCACATCGCCGTAGGTGTTCTTTAGGTTGCTGGTGTTGGTGTCCGCGCCCAAATTGCACCATTCGCCCAGCACGCTGTTGCCCAGAAAGCCGTCATGGCCTTTGTTGCTGTACCCCAAGATCACACTGTTTTTCACTTCCCCTCCCACGCGGCAATCCGGCCCGAAGGAACAGGCCCCGTAGATCTTCGCGCCCATCTTCAACTGTGAATTCCGGCCCAAGGCGAGCGGCCCGCGTACCATGCATCCTTCCATGATCTCCGCATCCATACCGACCCAGATGGGCCCGTTGGTGGTGTTGAGGATGCTCGCTTCCACCTTGGCGCCCGGCTCCAGAAAGATGAGCTTCGGGTCGCCGATCACGGTGTTCAACGCGCCCAGCACTTCACTCCGCCGCCCTACCGTGAGCAGTTCGAAATCATGGGCGATGGCCTCTGCGCAGTGCTGGAAGAGATGCCAAGGCCGCTCAAGGACAGGGATGCTCCCCCTGAACTCCACCTGGGTGAAATAGGCAGGCGGTACCGCCCAGTCCATTTCCGCGGCATGTGCACCGCCTTCGGTGCAAAAGGCCAATGGCCTTCCGCCATGCATCAGTGCCTCGCCCGGCTCCAAGTCCAGGACGGCAGCAGCAAATGCAGCAGTGGGCAGCACGCCGCCATGCACCTCCCAAAGCCTGCCGCCTTCCACCGCCGGGAACTTGGCCTGCAAGTACTCCTCGGTGCGGAAGCCGACCGGCAGGTCCGTGATGTGTTTCCAAGCTTCGGCAATGGACAGGATGCCCGCCCGCAAAGAGCCCACAGGCCGCGTAAAGGTGAGCGGAAGCAGGTGCCGGTGCAGCCCTGCATCGGATAGAAGGATCGCCATGCGTAGCCCGCTGCCGGTTTAGTGCAGCGTTGGTGCGAAGGTCGGAAGAGTTGGATGGAAACCATCAGGAAATTCAAGTAGCAAAGCACAGGGCTGAAAGTCAAGGCCGGTGAGAACATGATTTTCAAGAAATGGAACTCCGGGTTCAAGCGTCAAAATGTATTGGGACGCACCCAAGGTGATGTGCGGGCCGCCTTCGCCAAGCCCCGGACCCTTGGGCCGACCCCACCTTGCCCAGTCCAACTGACAGGCCCCGGATTTCCTCCCTTTTCCAGCCAACAAAAGCCGGGAGGAGCGCGCATCCGCGCGCTCCCTTCCCCGGCCGTTGCCGTTATATGTGAAGTGCCTCCGCCAGTGGCACTGCTTCCCGCACATAGGCGCAGGCGTTGATCACTTCCACCTTGCCGGTGGACACATTGTACATCGCACCGGCCAGCCCTACTTCGCCGCTGGCCAGGCGTTCACGGATGATGGGGCTTTGGGCGAGGATGTCATCGATGGACACGCAGACATTGGCGGCGGCCACGCGGTCTTTGAAGGTACCTGGTTCCTCATCCGCCGACACCCGCCGGATGGCCGGCACGATGCGTTCCAAGGTGCCGGTGAGGTTGCCCATGCGCACGTTGTCGCATGCTCCGGCGATGGCCCCGCAGGCGGTGTGGCCCAGCACCAGCACGAGCTTCACGCCTGCCGCCGCCACTGCATATTCCATGCTGCCCAGCACGTCCGGGGAAACGATGTTGCCCGCGATGCGGATGCTGAAAAGGTCGCCCAGGCCTTGGTCAAAGATGAGTTCGGCACTGGTGCGTGAGTCCATGCAGCTAAGCACCACGGCCCCCGGAAATTGTCCTTCGGCCGTGGCTTTCACCTGCAATTGAAGGTCGCGGTTCGCCTTCAGGTTGTTCGCGAACCGTGCATTCCCCTCCAGCAACACGCGAAGCATATCGGCAGGGGTCAATCCCGCACGGGATTCCTTGGTGAGCGCTCTCATGCTTGGGCGGTGTTTGGCGTGGTGAAGCGGAAGGTTTCACGGACGTGCTTCCGGCTGAGCCAGGCGGCCGTGCGGTGCCTTCTGTGTTCGCTTTGGCCGATGACCTCCACCACCGAGCCTTTTTCAGCGGCACGCGCACTGCCATCGGCGAGGATCTCGTGAATATCCACATCCAAGGCAACGGTGCGGCTTACATCAATGATGATCCTTGACCCCGGGGGCAGTTCGTCGAGGGTGAGCTGAATGCTGGCTTTGTTGAGGAAACTGGTCTCCTCGCCCAATGCGATACGCACCGGGGTGCCGGGAGCCGCGGGCCGTTCCAACAGATGGTAGGGCACCCTGTAGTTGTTGCGCAGGATGATGAACAACGCCACCGCCATACCCAGGCCCACGCCTTGCAGCAGGTCCAGGAACACTACGCCCAGTACCGTGGCCACGAACGGCGTGAAGCGTGTCCAGCCACCTTCCCACATTTCCCGGAAGAGCACGGGCTTGGCCAGTTTATAGCCCACTTGGAGGAGGATCGCCGCCAAGGCCGCAAAGGGGATCATGGCCAGCAGACCGGGGAAGAGCACGAGGGCCAGCAGGATCCACAGGCCATGCAAGATGGCCGACAGTTTGGTGCGCCCACCGGACTGGATGTTGGTGGAACTCCGCACGATCACTTGTGTCACGGGCAAGGCCCCAAGCAGGCCGGCCGCCACGTTGCCGACGCCTTGCGCCATCAGTTCGCGGTTCTTGGGCGTGGTACGCCGTTGCGGGTCAAGCTTGTCAGCAGCTTCCACGGAAATCAGGGTTTCCAAACTGGCCACCACGGCCATGGTAAGCGCAGTGGTCCATACTTGTGCGTTGAACACACCGGTCCAGTCCGGTCCGGGGAACAGGTTTCCCCATCCACTTCCGGAAAGGTCGGGCAGCTTCACAAAATGGGCAGCGGACAACGCCCCGAAGGAAAAGGCACCGCTCCATGCCCCCATCGCCACGCCCACGACCACGGCCACCAAGGGCCCGGGCACCATGGCCAGGATGCGGTTACGGCGGACCACGGGCCGTTCCCACAGCACCAGTACGGCCAAGCAGCACACGGCGATGGCCACCGCGCCGAGGTTGGGGGCTTTGAAGGCAAAGGCCAGATCAGTGAACACACCGCCAGCGCCCTCCGCGCCGGTCGTAAAGCCCAAGGCGTGGGGTATCTGTGTAAGGGCGATGAAGATGCCGATGCCGGCCAGCATGCCCTTGATCACGGACGATGGGAAGAAATACGCAATGGCACCGCCTTTGGCCAGGCCGAGCAGGAATTGCAGCACGCCCGCCAGCAGCACGGCCATCAGAAAGAGCGGGAAGGAACCCAAGGCAGCCACGCTGGTGATGACGATGGCGGCCAAACCCGCTGCCGGCCCGGAAACGCCGAGCTGGGAACCACTGATGGAGCCTACGACGAGGCCACCGATCATGCCAGCGAGCAGACCGGCAAACGGCGGGGCACCGGAGGCCAATGCGATGCCGAGGCAAAGCGGGATGGCCACCAGGGAACCCACCAAGGAGGAAGGAAGGTCACGCTTGAGCGACCCGAATAAGGTTTTCATGTTCAGGAATTTGGACAGGGACCCGCCACGGTCAACCAATACGCACCGGGTCCCGGATGGTACGCGTCAACTGGTTGGCAAAAGGCGCCCCAAGGGCGCGGGCATCACACTGTCCTGGGCGGTTGCAATCGCACTTCGCCCACAGGGCCTGCCGGAACAGATTCATCACCGTGGCAGAAGAATGCCTTGACGCTTTGATCCAATTTCAAAGACCTGCCCGCCCATGCGTGATGGTCGTGCAGGAGATGCTTCAGCACTTCCCGGCCATGCTGGTGCTCCTCCTCCACCGGGGCCTGGGCGGCGATCACTTTGCCGGATGCAACACCCAGCAACGTGGGCATTGCCGCTGTGGACAGTAGCAAACCCGTGAACAAGGCGGCCAAAGCCACCATGTACAAGGAAGGTTTGCGTTTCTGCCCGGTCATTTGGTGCAAAGATATCCGGGGAGGCGTACGCCGGCTTGGGAAAAAATGTTGCACCTCAAATTCCGAAGAGATGGCACACCCAATAAGCCACCGCAGCCAGCAGTCCGCTCACTGGAATAGTGATGATCCATGCCCAGAGCAGCCTCACGGTGACCCCCCAACGCACGGCGCTCAGCCGTTTGATGGCCCCCACCCCGATAATGGAACCTGTTATGGTGTGGGTGGTGCTCACGGGGATGCCCAGCTGCTCGGTGAGGTACAGCGTCATGGCACCGCCGGTCTCCGCGCAAACGCCTTCCAATGCGGAAACTTTGGTGATGCGGGTGCCCATGGTCTTGATGATCCGCCAACCGCCGCTCAAGGTGCCCAGGCCGATCATGGTATAGCATGCCAGGGGCACCCAGTTGGGCATGTCCTTGAAATCAGCGATGTTGCCATTGGCAATGAGCGCAGCGGCAATGATGCCCATCACCTTTTGTGCATCGTTGCCGCCATGGCCAAGGCTGAAGGCCGCTGAACTGGCCAGTTGCAGGTGCTTGAACATCCGCGCCATGCTGAACGCGTTCGGTGTGCGGATCTTTTCTTCATAGATGTACGTGGCACAGAACAATGCAAAGAGGAACATGATGCCATAACGGATCATGCTGTTGTCGCCGCCGGCGATGGCCTTCGCCACCTTGGCCTGATCGATCTCGGGGGCCACCTCCCGTTGGATCATGGAGGCCACGCCATCCGCGCCCTTGCGTGAATACATCGCCACGTACGGAACCGCCTCCTCATACTTGGCCAGGCCTGCTTCGTACTCCGCCTGGAACTCCGGGTGCAGCATGGCTTTTTCCTTCAACGCGGGTACGCCCATGGCGGCGGCGAGGTTCTTCTCCATTTTCCCTTCCTGCAACTGGACGAAGAGCAGCCAGGTGAAAACGGCGGAAAGCACGATCAGGCACACGCGGAACCAGGTGTTCTCCACGAGGGTCACCAAGGAGATCAGCATGCTCATCAACATGCCGATCACCGGGGCCAGAAGGATGAAGAGAATGATGACCAGGATCTTGCTGCTCTCCACCACATCCCCCACGGCAAGCCCGCTGTGGTGCGTGAACGCGTGTGTGAGCGCCGCGCCGGCGAAGCCGCCGATCAGTGTGTGCGAGCTGCTGCTGGGGATGCCATACCACCATGTGAGCAAGTTCCAGATAATGGCCGCAATAAGGCCGCTGAGGATCACCGGGAGGGTGATGAATTCGTGGTGCACCACCTTGCTGATGGTGTTGGCGACCGCATGGTCCTTGAAGACGAAGAAGGCGATGAAGTTGAAGAGCGCGGCCCACAGCACGGCCTGCAACGGCGACAGCACCTTGGTGCTCACCACGGTGGCAATGGCGTTGGCGGCATCGTGGAAGCCGTTGATGTAGTCGAACACCAGGGCCAGGATGATGATGGTGACCAGCAGGCTCATGCGGGCCGCGGAATTGCGATTGCATGCGGCAAGCTCCGGGCCCCAGCGCCCCTGACTTCCCCTCGCCATGCGCTGCGGTATCCTTGCATCACGCGTACTTGAGCATGATCGACTCGATCACGTTTGCCACGTCCTCACATTTGTCCGTGGCCATTTCCAACATCATGTAGGTGTCGCGCATCTTGATCAGGTGGATGGCGTCCTTTTCATGGGCGAAGAGGCGCTCGATGGCCCGGTCACACACTTCGTCCGCTTCGTTCTCCATGCTGTTCACATCGATCACGAACTGCTGGTGTGCATTGGGCTTGTTCAGGTCGCGCAGGTGATGCACGGCCATCTGGACGATCTTGGCCCCCTGGTTCACAAGCCGGGCCAGTTCACGGCACGTTTCATCCGGCTTGTCGATGTGGAAGAGCTCCAGGTTTTTCGCGCTGGCCAGGATATAGTCGGCCACATCATCCAAGCTGCCGGCCAGTGCGTGGATGTCCTCCCGGTCGATCGGGGTGATGAAGTTCCGCGCCAGGTCCTGGAAGATGGTATGGGTCAGGTCGTCGTTCGCATGCTCCTGCAGAACCAGCCGCTCCAACAAGGCTGTGCGCTGTGCGCCGGGCACCGTGTCCATGACCAGGATCAGGTCCTCGCTCATCTTCAGCACGTTCGTCGCACTGGCCTCAAAGTGGTAGAAGAACACCCGGTCCTTTGGCTTGAACAAGCGGAAGAAGGCTCCTATTGGCATGGTGGGGTATTTCTTGTCGCGGCCAAAGGTAGCCGGGGCAGGCATTGCCGGATACCGCGGTGCCAAGATTAACGCATTGGCAACATGGGGGCATGGGAGCCGCCATGCGTAGGTTCGCACCATGTTCTATGCCTTCAATGGTTACCGGCCGGTCGTTCACCCTTCCGCCTTTGTCCATCCGCGTGCGGTGGTCACCGGCCATGTGGTGATCGGCAAGGATGTCTACATCGGTCCTGGCGCAGCCTTGCGCGGGGATTGGGGCGGCATCCACATCGCCGACGGGTGCAACGTGCAGGAGAATTGCACCATCCACATGTTCCCGGGCGTCACGGTAAGGCTGGAAGAGGATGCCCACATCGGCCACGGGGCCGTTGTCCACGGTGCGCACATCGGCCGTAATTGCCTGGTGGGCATGAACGCGGTGCTGATGGACCGCGTGGAACTCGGGGACGGCTGCATTGTTGGGGCCTTGGCCTTTCTTCCCGCGGATAGTGTGTGGGCCCCACGGCAAGTGATCGTGGGCAATCCGGCCAAGGCGGTGAAGGCCGTGAGCGATGAAATGCTGGCTTGGAAATCGGAAGGCACAAAGCTTTACCAAACGCTTCCGGGGCAATTGCGCGGGACGTTGGAGGAATGTGAACCGCTGCGCGAATTACCGCGCGACCTGCCACCCCTGGAGGCGAGGTACCGCACCTGGAACGAAACGAAAGAGTAGCCGGTGCGCCGGCCCGCGCATCCGGCATTGGCCCCTTCAGTCAAGCATTTCGTTTGGAACGGTCCGCCTGGTCCAAGTGCATGATGTGCAACATCCGATGGATGGTGGGGGCCAACATGGCGGCCACAATGGAAAGCAACGCCACGCCGCAGTATATGGCATAGAACGCCGCAAACCACTTGGACGCCTCGTTCGGCAACGGATCCACCGGGCCCATCCCCCCCAGGATCATGCTGGCATTGAGGAAAGCATCCGTGAATGAAAGGTGCGCAAAACCCATGTAGCCGGACACGCCAAGGAGCAGGCTGAAAAGGATGAAGCCTGCAGCCCACAGCATGAAGCGAAGCTGCTTGCGGAGATACACCCTGCGGTGTGGCAGCGGCTGGTCAAACCCGGTGGTCAACATGCCGGAAATGTAGGGATCAACAACCTGAGGTTTGCCAAAAGGCAACTGACTTGCGCCCGGCCAAGCGGCATCTCCGGAAATTCGCACCATGCGCGGCTTGTTCAGCATCGGTCTCCTGTTCCTCAGCAATTCGTTCATGACCCTGGCCTGGTACGGGCACCTGCGTTACAAGGACCAGCCGGCACTGGCGAAATGGAGCCTGTTTGCCGTGATCCTTTCCAGTTGGGGCATCGCCTTTTTCGAGTATTGCCTGCAAGTACCCGCCAACCGCATCGGTTATTCGGGGTATGGCGGCCCGTTTTCGCTGCTCCAGCTGAAGGTGATCCAAGAAGTGATCACCCTTGTGGTCTTCGTGCTCTTCAGCACCATCGCGTTCAAAGAGGTGGTGTTCCGTTGGAACCACGCACTTGCCGCCGTATTGCTCGTTGCCGCCGTGTGGCTGGTCTTCAAGAAATAGGCTGGCGGAACGTGGCCTTTCGGCCATGGCGGGATTGCCTGCGTGGACACGGTCCATCATCCGGTTCCCGGAAGAGATGGAGCGAGATCCTGGCCCCCCATCATCGGGACCAACCCTGCCGGACCTGGGCGCTCCCCGCTCGGTGCAGCACCGGCCAAGCTGGAACAATCCATTGCCGTTGCCGTAGAAGTGGCCATGGACCCCCGAACGGCAATAGCCCCCCACCACCAGGCCGTATCGCATATCATGATCGTGGACGACGAGGACGACTACCACCTGATCACACGCATGATGCTGAAAAAAGCCGGTTACACTGGACGTCTTTCCGCTTACCTGGACCCGGGAAAAGCCATGGAACACCTGCGCGACCAAGGCGACCGGCCCGACCTGCTTTTCGTGGACATCAACATGCCCGCCATGGACGGGTTTGAATTCCTGGAGAGATGCCTTGGCCACACCTTGATCCACAGCGGGCGCACCATGGTGGTGATGTGCTCGAGCAGCAACCGCCCCGTGGACATGGAAAAGGCGCGTGAAGTTGATTGTGTCCGGGAATACATTGAAAAGCCGCTCACCTCCGAACAATTCCTGCGCATTGCCGCAGATTTCTCCAAACGTGCCCACACTCCGCCAATCACATGAAGAAGATCTTGATCATTGAGGACGAAGCGATCATCTCGTTCGGCTACCGGTTGCAACTGGAACAAATGGGGTTCCATGTAACGGGTAGTGCGGCCAGTTCCGCCGAAGCCGAACAATTGATGAAACAGGAACACCCGGATGCCATCATGATGGATGTTTATCTCAAAGGCAACAAGACAGGGCTCGACCTGGCCCGTGAGATCCGGGCCACGGACCCCCTGCCGATCGTTTTCCTCACGGCAAGCAACAAGCCCGAGGTGGTGGACGGCATCAAGGCGCTCGGTGGTTGCGACTACCTCCTCAAACCGATCGACAATGACGGTTTGAACCAGGTGCTTTACCGCATCATGAAGGGAAATGCCTGAGCCAGGCACGTACTTCGACCCATTGGACCGCTTGCAGCGCAATGACCGCCTGCACCATTTCTCCCATGCGCTCAAGAACCGCATGGGCAGTCTTTGGCAGGCAGCCGCCCTGTTGCACGATTTGCCTGAAGGACCGGAACGCCGCCAATTGCTGGAATTGGCGGAAAGGAACTTCTTCAACGGTGCAGCCGAGCTGGAGCGGCTGATGGACGACTTTGGGGTTCCCCGCGGCATAACCGGGATTGAGCGGGTACCCGTTGACCTTCCCGGCGTGGTGCAGGAGTGCATAGGGAACATCGGCTTCCGTACCCAGCGCAAAGGCCAACAGGTGAATTTCAGGTCCGCCGGACCTGTTCAGGTTCAGGGCGACCGGACCGTGTTGATGCAACTTTTCGAAGCTTTGCTTGCCAATGCAAGCAAATTTTCGCCGAAAGACAGCTTGATCACCGTGGCATTGGCCACTGAAAATAGTGTTGCTCGGGTTTCAGTCAGGGACCGGGGCGTCGGTCTTTCCGGGCAAGACCTGGACCAGGTCTTCGTGCGGTACGCCATGCTGGCATCGCGAAGCACGGAAGGCGAATCGCAAGCGCGGAGCACCCTGGCGCGCGCCAAGCAGTGGGCCGGTCTGCACGGCGGCTCGCTGGAAGCAACCAGTGAAGGGCCCGGCAAAGGTGCAATGTTCACCGTTCGGCTGCCGCTCGGTTAAGGCTCATGCTTCCTTCTTGCCCCAGGAAATATGCTTCGCCACCCGTTGGCCGCGATTGTTGAAGGCTACATTGAATTCCAGGAGTGACCCCACGGACAACTCGGTAAATTCAATGCCCTCAA
>CALMYC010000124.1 GCA_937873385.1 uncultured Flavobacteriales bacterium
CTTGCCGCACTGACATTTGGCCAATGGAGCACCGACCCTGCCACGCCCATGGCGGTCACCTCCGCATCCACCCAAGGGGGCAATTGGCAAAGCTTCAGTGATGGAGGAACGGGCTGGTATGTCTTCTGGTGTGACGGCCGGACGGACCCGCAGAAGCGGCAGCTCTACGGACAGCGGTTTGATTCCACCGGCACCGCACTATGGGAGGCGGGAGGTACACACCTGCTCACCCTACCGGGCTGCAGCGTCAACATCCTTGCGGGTCTTTGCGTGGCCGGAGGGGACGTGATCCTGTGCGTGGGCAGCAGCGCCACCACCACCTACGCAGCGGACACCATGCGCGCCTACCGCTTTGATGCGTACGGTGCCCCGGTGTGGGCGGCACCTACCCTGCTCTCGGTGAACGGTCCCGGCATTTTTGGCAACTGCTGGAGCTTCGACACGCCACAAGCCGTGCCCTGCGGCGACGGGGCATGGTTCTGCTACCGCGGCGATTCACAAGCCAGCAACGGCTACTACGTCACCTCCAGGGTGCGCAATGATGGCAGCGCCGCCTTCCCCGTACCGGGCAAGAAGGTGCCTAATAATGCCGGCTATGGTCCCTTCCAAGCCCTTGCGGACGGCGCAGGGGGCCTGGTGGTGAGCTGGCGCTGCGGCAACGGGGCCGGCACCTGCCACTATGCCACGCGCATGGACAGTACGGGGACTGCCGTTTGGCCGGCTGTGCTCAATCTTGCCGCCGGTGGTGCAGGGCTCAGTTATGCGTTCAACACCATAGCCGACAGTACCGGTGCCTTTGTGAGCATATGGGAGGAATCAGCAAACCTCGGCATGCAGCGCTTTGACACCATGGGCGATCCGCTATGGCCCGTGCCGTTCTACGCCTGCACCGCACCCAGCGGCCAGGCCAACCCCGCCCCGCTGATCAGCAACGGTAAACTGATGGTGGCATGGCGCGACGACCGGAACATCGGACTCGGCGTGCAGGGCCTCTATCTGCAGCGCTATGACCTCACCACCGGAGCAGCGGAACTGGAGACCGATGGCGTGCTGTTGTGGGAAGAAAATGTGTACGTCCCCACTCCACGCCTGGTGCCCTCCCTCAACGGAGGCGCGATCGGCATCATGGACTTCACAGGTGCATCCAAGTATTGCGCCCTGCGGGTGGACCACGATGGCCTGCCGCTGTGGACCGATCCCACCTCCTTTGCCACGGCGAACGGACCCTTCTATGGGGACCGTATGGAAATGCCCGATGGCACGGGCGGTGTGGTGAGTTTCTGGAAAACATCCGGGGATGGCCTATACGGAGCCCGGATCTACCCCGATGGCTCCTTGGGAGACCACACCGGCATGGCCGAGAACGATATCCAACAGCACCTCCTCCTCTACCCTGTTCCAGCCACTGGATTGCTCACAGTGGAGGCCCACACCATCCTTCATGCGTTGCGGATCACTTCCCTGGACGGCAGGACATGCTTGGAGCAAGGCGTGCGTGCACAAGGCCGCGCCACCGTGGACGTCGGCAGCCTCACCCCCGGCTGCTATCTGATCGAAGCGTGGACGGACCGGGGGCGCATGGTGCAACGGTTCACCAAACAGTGAGCCGCTACTCCACGAACTGCAGCTCGTACAGCTTGCGGTAGGCCCCGTCCATGGCCAGCAATTCCTGGTGAGAGCCCTGCTCGATAATGCGGCCCTCGCCGATCACCATGATCTTGTCGGCGTTTTGCACGGTGCTGAGGCGGTGCGCGATCACGATGCTGGTGCGGCCCTGCGTGATCTTCTCGGTGGCCGCTTGGATCAACTGCTCGCTCATGCTGTCCACGCTGCTGGTGGCCTCGTCGAGCACCAGTACTTTGGGCTTGTTGACGTAGGCGCGGATGAAGGCGAGCAATTGGCGCTGGCCCGTGCTGAGCACCGCCCCGCGTTCGCGCACGTCCGTGTCGTAGCCCTGCGGCAGTTGCATGATGAAGTCGTGTGCGCCCACGGCCGTGGCAGCTGCGACCACTTCCTCCCGCGTGATGGTTTCATCCTTCAGGGTGATGTTGTTGTGGACGGTATCACTGAAAAGGAACACGTCCTGCAGCACCACGGAAACGCTCTTGCGGAGGTCGGCCACGCGGTATTCCCGAATGTCGATGCCGTCCAGCAGCACGCGCCCTTTCTGGTATTCGTAGGCGCGGCTCAACACGTTCACAATGCTGCTTTTGCCGCTGCCGGTGGCGCCCACCAACGCGATCATCTGCCCGGCCCGTGCGGAGAAGGAGATCCCCTTGAGCACGTACTCCTCATCCGTGTAGGCGAAGTACAAGTCCTCAAAGGCGATGTCGCCCTTCACGTTGTCCGTGCCAAGCATTCCATGATCATCGATGGCGGCTTCCGTATCCAGGATGCCGAACACGCGCTCACTGCCCACCATGCCCATTTGCAGCGTATTGAACCGGTCGGCCAATTGCCGCATGGGCCTGTACAGCATGCCGATGAACTGGATGTACGCGATCAGCTCGCCGAACGTGGCCACCCCCTTGATCACGTCACCTACGCCCACCCAGATCAGGAATGCCAATGCCACTGCGCTGAGCACGTCCACCACGGGAAAAAAGAGCGAGTACGCGAGAATGGACCGGATGTGCGCCGCGCGGTGCTCCTTGTTGATCAGCTTGAACTTTTCATGCTCCTGTTTCTCCCGGCCGAAGAGCTGGACAATGGCCATGCCCTGGATGTGCTCCTGCACGAAGGCGTTCAGCCGCGCCACCTGCGTGCGCACGTCCTGGAAACTTCTCTGGATGGCGTTCTTGAAGATGTTGGTGGCCCAAAGCAGCAAGGGGATCGGCAGCATGCTCCACAGGGCAAGCTCCCAGTTGTACACGAACATCACCACCACCACAACCACCAGCTTCAGCAGGTCGCCCATGATCATGAGCAATCCCTGGGAGAAGATCTGTTCGATGGTCTCAATGTCGCTCACCACACGGGTGACCAGCGTGCCAATGGGGGTGCGGTCGAAGTAGCGCATGCGGAAGCCGGTGATCTTGGCGAAGAGCTGCTGACGCAGGTCGAAGGTGACGGTTTGCCCCAGCCAGCTGGTCCAATAGGCCTGGTAGAACTGCACGATGGCCTCCAGGATGAGCAGGCCCACCACCACCGCCATCAGCACATAGAGGCCGTTCAGGTCGCCCTTGGCGGCATGGTCGTCCACCATTTTCGCCATCAGCACGGGGCGCACCACGCTGATGAGTGAAAGGAAGATGGTGAGCGCAAACGTGATCCAGAACAACCGCTTGTACGGGCGCACAAAGTGCATGACCCGGCGGAACAGGCCCACATCAAACGCCTTGCCTTTTGCCGTGCTCATGCTGTTTCGCCGGAGATGAACGGATAGGCGATGCGCGACAGATAGAGCCCGCAGGCCGGGGCGCTCTTGCCGGCCATCCCGCGTTCCTGCGAGGCGATCACTTCCTCCATGTACGCCGCCGGCCAATGTCCCTTGCCGATGCGGACACAGGTGCCCACGATGGCCCGCACCATGTTCCGCAGATAGCGGTCCGCGGCAATGGTGAAGCGGTATCCGGTGGCCGTGGCCTCCCAATCCGCTTGGCGAACATCGCAGATCGAAGTGCGGTTGTCGCTGCCGGTGCGCTGGAAGCAACTGAAATCCTGCTTGCCGATGAGGAAGGCGCACGCGGTGTTCATGGCCTGCACGTCCAATGCAGGGCGAAGCAGATAGGAGCGGTCGTGCAGAAAGGGATCCTTGTGGCGATGGATCAAATAGGTGTATTCGCGTTCGGTGGCGGAGAAACGGGCATGGGCTTTATCATCCACGGCAAACGTGCGCTTCCCGGCGATCGGCGGTGGCAACAGGCTGTTCATGGCCTGGGTGAAGGCCTCCGGCGCGGTGATGGACTCGGCGGTTTCAAAGTGCAGGAAATAGCTGGAGGCATGCACGCCGGTGTCGGTGCGGCCGCAGCCCACCACGTACAGGTCCGGCAAACGCAGCTTCAACCGCAGGGCCCGCTCCACTTCCTCCTGCGCCGAGGGTGCCGCCAGCTGCCGTTGCCAGCCCCGGTACGGGGTGCCGTCGAAGCAGAGTTCCATGAAGTAGCGCGGCATGAATGCGACCGGTCGGTCAGACGATCAGATGATGGCTGAAAATTCAGTGTGCAAAAGTAGCTCGGTGATCCGTGTGATCTTTGCCCCGCCCTTGCTTGAAGCTTCGGCAGACACCCATGAAACGCATCGGCCTGCTGAGCGACACCCACGGATGGTTGGATCCGCGCCTGCAGGAGCATTTTGCAGCTTGCGACGAGATCTGGCACGCGGGGGACATCGGCGACCTTTCCGTGACGGAGGAACTGAAGCGCTGGAAACCCTTGCGCGCCGTGTACGGCAACATCGACGGAACCGCGTTGCGGGCGGAATTTCCGGCGGACCTGCGCTTCACGTTGGAAGGCGTCCGCGTGTGGATCACCCACATCGGCGGGCGGCCTCCGCGCTACGATCCCGCAGTGCGCGAGGAACTGCGGCGCGACCCGCCAACCCTCTTCATCTGCGGGCACTCGCACATCTGCGCGGTGAAGTTTGACGATGCATTGAAGATGCTGTACATGAACCCGGGCGCCACGGGCCGGCAGGGCTGGCACAAGGTGCGCACAGCGCTGCGCTTCAGCGTGGATGCCGGGAAGCTGAAGGACCTGGAAGTGATTGAGCTGGGGGTGCGGGGAGCGAGAGAATAGTTACCGGTTGTCAGTGGTCAGCGGCAAGCAACTACCGCAACCGGTCCATGCTCTTCACCAGCTCCTCATCCTTGCGGATGCCTCGCTCGGCGAGAAAGGTGAACACGATCATCACCAACGGAAGAATGGCGGACAGGCCGAAGCTGTTGCTGACCTTGCCGCCTTGTTCCAGGTAGGCGCGGATGGAGTTGTCGGTGATGAACAGAAACACCACCACGGCCAGCAGCAACAGGTTCACGATACGCGCCAGCCGCAGTTGCCGTGCCCGGTTCTTGTACATGAAGGCAATGGCCAGCAAGAGGGCCGACAGGAAGCCGAGGAGAACGGCGAACGGCACTTTTGCCGCAGCGTCCACCACCGGGGTGCCTTCACGCGTAAAGAAGCCGGTTGTGCGGAACACGAAACCTTGATCGCCACGAACGAAGGAATCCACCGGGAACACAAAGGTGAGCGCACCGCAGATGGCGGCCAGCAATAGGAAAAGGGTTTGTTTCCGCTGCAACATGATGGGGACAAAGGAGCGCGAAGTTCGGAAGCCGCGCGGAATTGTACGCACCCCCATCCGAAGGTTCGCCTTCTTGATCGCCGGAACCCATGAAGGAGACCATAAGGTCGCTGCAACGGGTTGAAACGGCATGACCGTGGAAAGGAACGCTGCCAAACCGCAGGGTCGGCTTCGGAAGACCCCTGCGGGCGGATGAACCCGTGAGATCGGTGGAAATGGATGAAATGAAATGAACTTTGCCCCAACTTGCGTGTACGGCAACCCGAGATCACATCCATGACCCGGCCCATTATTATGCTGCTGAGCCTGCTGGCAACCTATGCGGGCCCGGCCCAAGCACAGGACAACAAGGCGACCGCGCCGCCCCCGCCACCCACGGGCCCGTTGCAGGGCGGCTGGAACAATCAACTGGCCAATTCCCAGGCCGCCCAGTGGAAGGCCGCCAACAGTGCCCATCCGGGCGATGCAGCCATGCAACTGAACTGGTTCCGCAGCGAGCAGAACGCCATGGCCGGCAACAACAACGGGGCGTTGAACCCATCGGACAAGGCGAAGCTGAAAGTGATCGCCGGGAACATTGCTGCGGAGGCTCCCGGCAGTTTTGAGGCGCACATCGCCGGGTACTACACGGAATTTCCATCGGCAGGGGCGTTCCAAGAGCTGAATGCCGCGCGGCAATTGGCACCGGAGCGCGAGGAGCTGCTGGCGCCGATGCTCTCGCAGGCCATGCTGGAGGGCAATGCTGCGGACATGCGCAGCTGGAGCAAGGCCATGGTGCAGCGAAACGCCATCGCAGCGCCGTTGATGGCCGCCGCATCGGACGTACTTCTTTCCCTGCCTGACCATGCAGTTCTTTTCACGAACGGCGACATGGATACGCAGCCCGCCGTGGTGGAACAGGTGCAGCAAAGCGCGAAGCCCGGCGTGCTGATCGTGGACCGCCGCCTATTGGCCGATGGCCCTTACCGCGAGCGCACCTGGAAGCAAGCCGGAGGGAAAGGGCCAACACCTCCCAATGGCCCGGAATTCGCCAAATCCTTGCTTACCGGCGCGGACCGCCCGGTCTATTTCGCGCTCAGCCTGGACCGCAATTGGCTGAACGCCTTCCCCGGCCAGCTGCATGCCGTGGGCGCGGTGTTCCGCGTGGGATCCGCCAAAGCAGGCGACGCATCGACGCTGGCCCGCAATTGGTCCGCCATGCAAAAGCCGCTGGATGCGGGCCCGATGAGCCGGAACTACCTGCTGCCGGGCGCGATCCTGCTTCAGCAATACCGCAATGCCGGCGACACGGCGAAGGCCGCACAAGTGGAAAATGAACTGCGCAAGATCGCGTCGGCGAGCGGAGGCACGCAGGAGCTGCGGAAGTCCAACGTGCTGCACCCTTGAAGCATGGGCCTCTTCCGCAACGACCCCAAGGAACTCAGCGACGAGCGGCTGATGGAGCTGGTGGTGCGCGGCGACGAGCGGGCCTTCGCCGTGCTCTATGACCGTTACCAGCGCAAGCTCCTGAGCTACTTCCACCGCATGCTGTGGCAGGACCGCGAGCGCGCGCAGGACTTTCTGCAGGACCTCTTCACCAAGATCGCACAACGGCCGCAGAGCTACGATGCCGCACGGCCGTTCAGCACGTGGTTGTACAGTGTGGCCAACAACATGTGCAAGAACGAGTACCGGCGCATGGCCACGCGCAAGGAAGCCGTTCCGGAACTGCGCGCCATGAACGGGCACGCCGTGGAACCAGCCGGTGGCACGGAACTGGACCGCCGGCAATTCGCGTCGCGCCTGGAAGCGGAACTCGACAAGCTCGACCCGGACCAAAAAGCCACCTTCGTGATGCGCCACCAGGAGGACATGGCCATCAAGGAGATCGCCGCCGTGTTCGGCATTTCCGAGGGCACGGTGAAAAGCCGCCTCTTCTACACGTTGAAAAAACTGGCCGCGAGCCTGCCGGAATTCGATCCGAGGCCCACACAAGCAACGCCCGCGACGGGAACGCGATAAAGCGATGGAACGCACCGAACGATACGACCCTGAAGACCTGGAGCAGCTGATGCTGGAGCGCAGCTTCGACGAGCTGCTGGAGGAAGAGCGCGCCTTCGCCCTGCGCCATTTGGAAAGCCGCGCGGAATATGAGCGCATGCGCGGCCTGCTGCGCCACCTGCAACAAAGTGCGGGCAGCCCGCCCGTGATGGAGGCCGATCCCGGGGTACGCGAACACGTGCTTGAGGCCTTCCGTGCGCAGCAGAAACCGCAGTGGCGGATCTGGCTGAACAGCGTCGGCGGATCCCTGTTCCCGCAACGGCCTGCGCTGTACTGGCGCCCCGCATTGGCCTTGGGCACCTTGGCAGTGCTCACCGTCACCGCGCTGATGACGTACCAAGCGTTTGAGGGCAAAGGCAACAAGCAACTGGCGGAGGTGAAGGTGGTGCAGCCCGCCCCGCCCGCACCGGTGCAGACCCCGGACCGGAATGAAGTTGCGGGTACCGACGACGCTGCAACGACAGTGGTCGCCCCGCCTGCCGCAACGGACGAGGGAGCGCGCATGCCCGCAACGCACCAGCCGGAGGAAGCAGAAGCAGCAGCACCGGTGCAGGCCGCACGATCCGAAGTCACAGCGGAAAGCAAGGCGCTTCAAGAGACCGCCGCACAGGATGCGCCGGCAGCCACCGGCATCGCGTCAGCTGCAACTGATGAAAGGACCACGACCCGGAAAGCGGAGCCGGCGTCCGCCAATTCCGTGGACCTGGCCGAAGACCGCAACAAGGAAGCGGAGGAAACGATAAGCCTCAAACGATCGGCATACGCGGAGCAAAGCGCGGACAAGCCCAATGGAACGGCCTATGCCGAAGATGACCTGCTGGGCCTGTTGCAAGCCGCGTGGTGAATGCAGCCGGAAAAGAGGAAGGCCCGTTCCCGGGCCTTCCTCTTTTCAGTGGAGAAGATCTTAGTGGGCTACCACCACGCGCTCCGTGAAGCGCTTCCCGGCCTGCTGCACGGCCACAAAGTAGAGTCCGTTCACCAGATCGCCGGCATCAAACTGAAGCGTCCGCCGGGTCACATCGCTGACCGTGATATTTCCGACCACCTTGCCGGCAACGTCGAGAATATCCACAATGGCACCGCCGCGCAAGGCATTGAATGACAGGTTGATGGTGCGGTTCGCCGGATTGGGATACACCTGGATGCCGGGCAAGGACTCATTCTCAAACAGGCCCGTGATCATGCCGTCCACTTCCAATGCCACATCATCCACCAGCACGTTGAACGTGTTGCCGCCATTCTCCTTCCCTTCCAATTTTATGTTGTGGGCGGCCCCGTCGGCATAGGCATCGATCGGCACACTTACGGCCGTGTAATCCGTGTACGCCGCAGAATCCTGCGCGGTCAACATGCCCACCTCGACGCCGTCGATGTAGGCTTGGAGGTAATTCGCGCCCGCGCCAGCGCGGGGGGCGGCGATCTTCAAAAAGCCGACCGGGTGGGCGGTGGGGCCGGGGGGGATCACCGCATCCGGGTCCAGGGAAGCGATCTCACCCGCGCTGCCGGACCCGCCGAACCAGACAAAGAGGGAGCCCGTGTGCGGTACGCACGGCCCGCCGCCGGTGCCGCAGGTGGCGGCATCACAGATCGGCGTTCCAAATGTTGCGGAAGCCTCGTTCCATGTACCGGCACCTATCCCGGCCTCAAAACCTCCGTCATTGATCTGGGCAAATCCCCCGCAGGAAATAGCCATCCCGGCCAAAAGTGTAATGTGTTTCATGCTGTTTGTTTTTGGTTGGCCTAATCTATGCACCTTCGCCCGTTCATCTGAAATTCGGCCCTAAAACTTGCCCCCATCCGGCTGGTGGAACCAGCCACGTTCATGCCGTTCAACAGATCCGCTCCATCATCGTCCGCGTGGTCCATCGCATGGCCCATGGCCGTGCTCACCACGCTGTTCTTCATGTGGGGCTTCATGACGGTGATGAACGACGTGCTGATCCCGCACCTCAAGGCCGTGTTCACCTTGAGCTGGTGGCAAAGCATGCTGGTGCAGTTCTGTTTCTTCGGGGCGTACTTCCTTGGCTCATTGGCCTACTACTTCCACTCCAGCAGCAACGGCGACCCCATCCAACGCATGGGCTACAAACGCGCGCTGATCGCGGGATTGTTGCTGAGCGCCGCGGGAAGCCCCCTTTTTGCCCCCGCCACATTCGTGCAGCTCTACGGACTGTACCTCTTGGCGCTTTTCGTGCTGGGCCTGGGCTTCACCCTGTTGCAGATCGCGGCCAATCCGTTCATGGCCATCATCGGCCCGGCGGAAGGCGCCAGCAGCCGGCTCAACTTGGCACAGGGCTTCAACTCCTTGGGCACCACGCTGGCTCCGCTCATCGGTGGCGCATTGATCTTCGACCACTTCAAAGGTGATGCCGCCGTGCGCTGGCCTTATGCCTTCTTCGCGGGCCTGTTCCTGCTGCAAGCAGCTTGGGTCCACTTCACCGGCTTGCCTGAACAGCCGCACACCTCGGCTGGCGAGCGGCAGCATGCGCTCCGGCACCGCCAGTTGCGCAACGGCATGGTGGCCATTTTCTGCTACGTGGGCGCTGAAGTGGCCATCGGCAGTTTGATCATCGGCTTTTTAGGGTTGGGGCATGTGATGGGCCTGGGGCACAACGATGCCAAGAACTATTTGAGCTTGTACTGGGGCGGCGCCATGTGCGGGCGGTTCCTTGGCGCGGTGGCCTTGAACGACCGGTTCAGCGGATTGAAACGGTTCATCTTGATGCTGGCCGTCGGTGCGGCGATCTTCCTGTTGCTTGGTTGCATCAACCACGCGGGCGGCGGGCTGGACCTTGCGCACCTGTGGCCGATGGCCGTCCTGATCGTGGCGAACATGGCGGTCTTCATGCTCGCCGGGAGGAACACTGGAAAGGTCACGGGCATCTTTGCCAGTGTCGCCGGGACGTTGGTGTTGTGTGCCATGTTCGGCGGCGGGGCCTTCGCCATGTGGGCCATCCTGGCCGTTGGCCTGTTCAACTCCGTCCTTTGGGGCAACATCTTCACCCTTTCCATCCACGGTCTGGGCAACGCCACCGGGCAGGGCAGCTCGCTGTTGGTGATGATGATCCTGGGCGGGGCGCTCATTCCGGTGGCGCAAGGCGCGCTCATTGATGCCCTGCAGGCACAGGGCTTCGGCGATAGCGCCATGCACTTCAGTTTTGTGTTGCCGTTGTTGAGCTATGTGTACTTGGCGTGGTTCGGCTTGCGGGGAAGCAAAGCGACCAGGTGATCAGCGAGGCGAACTCTTGCAAGGTCCCCTTCGGGAGACCTTGAGGGAACTTCGTTGCTCCTGCAAGGTCCCCTTCGGGAGACCTTGAGGGAACTTCAGAAGAGCTCCTGCAAGGTCCCTGTTGGGTTCCCTTGAGGGAACTTCGTTGCGCGCTGAAATATCTTGGGCACCAATTCTCTTTCCCTTTCCCTCACCCTTTTTCCTTACCCCCACATCTTCTCCTCTTCACCTCCCCCATGATCATCGGTATCGACATCGGCGGCACCAGCACCAAGCTCGGCCTGGTGGACAACGGCAAGGTGGTCAAGGAACTGAACCTGACCACCAGGGGCCATGCCAGTGCGGATGCCTTTGCGGACGCCCTCGCCACGCACGTCAATGAACTCGTCACCGGCCAGGTGGTGGAGGCCATCGGCATCGGCGCACCCAACGCCAACCAGCTCACCGGCATCATCGAGATGGCGCCCAACCTGCCCTGGAAGCACGATGTGCAACTGGCGCGCATGCTGGAGTTGCGCACCGGCATCCCCGCGGTGCTGGGCAACGATGCCAACGCCGCCGCATTAGGCGAATGGCGCTACGGGGCCGGAAAAGGTTGCAAGGACTTGCTGATGGTGACGCTGGGCACGGGCGTAGGCAGCGGCTTCATCGTGAACGACAGGCTGGTGCTGGGCAGCCATGGCAATGCCGGCGAACTGGGCCACATGACCATCGTGATCGACGGACGGGACTGCACCTGTGGAAGAAAAGGTTGTTTGGAGGCCTACGTGAGCATCCGCGGGCTGCGGCAAACCTATGCGGAGCTGGACGGCAACCCGGACGTGCTGGAGGAGGAAGGCGTGCTGTGCATCGCCAAGGCCGCGCAGATCGGCGATACGGCCGCGTTGCAGACCTTCCGCCATGCGGCCCGCTGGTTGGCCGTGGGCTTGGCCAATGCAGTGGCCGTCACCGGCCCGGAACGCATTGTGCTCTTCGGCGGCATTGCACGCAACGGGGAATTGCTGATGGCCCCTTTGCGGGAGCGTTTCAAGGAATACCTCCTGAACATTTACATAGGCCGCGTAGACCTCGTGGCCTCGGCGCTGCCGGACAATGACGCTGCGATCTTGGGGGCGGCTGCGTTGACGACGTTGTGAGGGGGCCGTTCGCAGTTGTTCGTTGCCAGTTGATAGGCTTGGCCGCGATGGGGCATCGTCACTTCCGTGTTTTTCTTGAATCCGTGAATGGACGTTGCGTTGGGATTCCTTGGTTGTTTACCGGGCTCCATTGAACTTGGCATATCCAATGGACGGTGCCCTGGGAATCGTTGTGCTTCCTTGGAACCAAGCTTCATGGCCTGCCTGAATGGACGGTGCGCTTCGACGATCAGGCGTGAACACTTCCCGCGCGGACATCCCCGGTGCGGACCTGCCTGTCCGGCAGGCTGGGCCGAAGGGCATCCTTTACATCCCTTTCCTCCATTACACCTCTTACCCAGCATTCCTCCCCTTTCCACTTTGTGTCCTTCGTGTCCTTCGTGTCCTTCGTGGCCTTTGCGGTCTTCGCGGTCACAACGTTCATCGGCTTTCATGTCGAACTTTACCGCATTCCCGGTCCATCCATCGATCACGTTTCCATCCATGCCTTGCCGCTTTCTTCTCCTCCTCACCTTCTTCACTTCCCTCGCGGCCACCGCACAGGACACTACAACATGGGCCTCCAACTACGCCACCGAGCTGGTGAACCCCTTCGTGGGCACCGGCGGGCATGGCCATACGTTCCCCGGCCCCTGCGTGCCTTTTGGAATGGTGCAGCTGAGCCCGGACACGCGCACCTCCCCGACCGACTGGGACGGCTGCGGCGGCTACCACTATAGCGACAGCCTGATCTACGGCTTCAGCCATACCCACCTTAGCGGCACCGGCGTGGCGGACCTCTGCGATGTGCTGCTGATGCCGCTCAGCGGCGGACTCACCACGAAACCCGAAGAATACCGTTCCCGCTTTTCGCATAAGCGCGAGGAAGCGCATGCCGGTTACTACAAGGTGCATCTTGATGATCCGAATGTGGATGTGGAGCTAACAACGACGAAGCGCGTGGGTATGCACCGTTACCAGTTCAACCGCCCGGATACGGCCCGGATCGTAATTGATCTCAGGCATCGGGACAAACTGATCGAAAGCTCCATTGAGCAGACAAGTACAACTGAATTTGTTGGTGAGCGGCGAAGCAGTTCCTGGGCAAGAGACCAGCGTTTGTTCTTCTGCATTCAACTAAGCGAACCCGTTCGGTGGACAATGGTCTCTCACCAGAAATTAACTCATGGACGTGTTGCACGAAATCCATACGCCGTGTTGACAATGGGGATATTAGGTAGCCCGCTGACCGTCAAAGTGGGCATCAGCGCGGTGAGCGTGGAGGGTGCGCGCAAGAACCTCGAAGCCGAGGTGCCCGGCTGGGATTTCGATGCCGTGCGGCTGCAGGCGGAAGAAGCCTGGGACAAGGAACTGGGGCGCATTGAAGTGCTCGGCGGCGGGCCGGAACAGCAACGCATCTTCTACACCGCCCTCTATCACAGCCTGCTGGTGCCGTACATCATCAACGACACGGACGGCAAGTACCGCGGCTTCGACGGCAAGGTGCACAGCGCCAAACACGATGTGTACACCGTGTTCAGCCTGTGGGACACCTTCCGCGCCGAGCATCCGCTGTTTACCATCCTAGAGCGCGAACGCACCAACGACTTCATCAAGACCTTCCTGCTTCAATACCAGCAAAGCGGGCGGCTGCCGGTGTGGGAATTGTGGGGCAATGAAACGGACTGCATGATCGGCTACCACAGCGCGAGCGTGATCGCCGATGCGTATGTGAAGGGCATCCGCGGCTATGATGCGGAACTGGCACTGAAAGCCATGGTGGCCAGCGCCATGCGCGATGAACCCGGGCTGAACGCCTACCGCAGCCAAGGCTACATCAGCAGCGAGGACCAGGCCGAAAGCGTGAGCCGCACGCTGGAATACGCTTATGACGACTGGTGCATTGCGCGGATGGCGAAGGAGATGGGCAAGGACAGCCTCTCCAAGGTATTTTGGGAGCGAAGCACCAATTGGCGGAACGTCTTCGACCCGGAGACGGGCTTCTTCCGCGCGCGCTACAACGGCGGTTTCCAAAGCCCGTTCGACCCCTACGAGGTGAACGTGAACTACACCGAGGCCAACGCATGGCAGTACAGCACCTTCGTGCCGCAGGATGTGGTGGGCCTGGACCAAACGCTGAAAGCATCAGGCCACGGGGGCCTGGAGCAGCGCTTGGATGAAGTCTTCGGCGCACGCACCAACACCACCGGACGGGACCAGAGCGACATCACGGGCCTCATCGGCCAGTACGCGCACGGCAATGAGCCCAGCCATGCCATGGCATGGATGTACGCCATGGTGGGCCGTCCCGACAAGGCGAAACGCATCGTGGACCGGATCCTGAACGAGTTCTACCACGACGCACCGGACGGCCTGATCGGCAACGAGGACTGCGGCCAGATGAGCGCGTGGTACGTGTTGAGTGCATTGGGCCTGTACCAGGTGACGCCGGGCGACCCGAACTACCAGCTGCTGGCGCCTTTGTTCCATGGCTACCGCATCCACCTGCCCAATGGAAAAACGACTAACGTGCGCTGCACCGGTGCCTTGCAAGGTTCGCGCTTTGTGCGCTCCACCACGCTGAATGGGCATCGAAGCCGCTTGGCCACCATCGGGTATTCCACGCTGATGCAGGGAATGGACCTGCAACTGGAACTTACCTCCATGTGGCGGCCCTTGGATACCGGAGTGCCGGGGGTGGAACTAACAGCCGCTGACCAGGAAG
This sequence comes from uncultured Flavobacteriales bacterium, assembly GCA_937873385.1. Taxonomy (GTDB): domain Bacteria; phylum Bacteroidota; class Bacteroidia; order Flavobacteriales_F; family PHOS-HE28; genus PHOS-HE28. Next base: position 14,351 of record CALMYC010000124.1, read on the forward strand.
CCGCCGACCAGGAGAAGGAACTTCTTTATCCGCCCACATCCCCCGTGATCACTGCTCCTGCCGCCACCATCACCGCACCGTTGGAAGTGAGCCTCTCCACCTTGCGGCCAAGTGACTGGATCTTTTACACACTGGACGGCAGCGTACCCAGCCGCAACAGCACGCCTTACCGGGCGCCCTTCACCGTGGACAGCTCTTGCACGGTGCGGGCCATCGCCACCCGTGAGCAGGACATCAGCCATGTGGTCACGGCGCGGTTCCACCAATTGGATCCCGCGCGCACCATCACGGTGGAAAGCAAATGGTCTCCGCAATATGCGGCTGGGGGCAACATGGCACTGATCGACGGCATCCGCGGGCCCAAGGACTGGCGCACCGGCGGCTGGCAGGGCTACATGGGCACGGACGTATTGGCCACAGTGGACCTGGGAAGTGTGAAGCTACTGAAACACCTCGGCCTCGGTGTGCTGCAGGACCAGGGATCGTGGATCTGGTACCCCGAAAGCGTGCAGTTCGCCTGGAGCACCAACGGGCGCAACTGGAGCAGCGCCACCGTGGAGAACACGGTTCCCCGCACTGCCGACGGCACGCAGACCATGGACATGATGACCGGGCAGCTGGACAAGCAGGCGCGTTACATCAAGGTGATCGCCAAGAACCCTGGGCCGTGCCCGGACTGGCATGTTGGCAAGGGCGACCCTTCGTGGATCTTTGCGGATGAAATGGTGATCGAGGTGGAGGGCAAGTGAGGGTGTTGGGCCGGGATCGAAGTACGTAGTTCCTGGTTCGTAGTGCATAGTCCGCAGTTCGTGGTTCGTTGCGTGCCGCACACCCTCTTCCACAACGAACAATGCCCCATCCACTGCGAACTACATCCTATTCCCACGTACTGCTTGTGTGTTGCGGATCGTACATGGATCCTGCATCCGGTGAAGGCGGAAGCGGCGGGGGCATGTGCTCATCACCTGGATCACCATCGGCTATCACCATTGGCTCTTCATCATCGGGCTCATCCGCACGGGGCGGAGGCACATGTGCCGGCGGCACCCTTCGGTAGAACCAGGCCATGAGGCTGCCAACAATGCCACCGGCCAAATGGCTTTCCCAACTGACACCCGGCTGCAGGGGCAGCACGCCCCACCACATGCTGCCGTAGAGGAACACCACGATCAGCGACACGGCCATCAAGGCGATCCGCCTGCGGAACAGCCCGCTGAAAAAGATGAAACCCGCCAACGCGTACACGATCCCGCTGGCGCCGATGTGGTGGCTGTCGCGCCCCACGGCCCAAACCCACAGCCCGGTGGTGATCCAGCTTACCAGCAGCACGCGTCCGCTGGCCTTGGGGTAGAAATACATGGTGATCCAGCCCAACACAAGCAACGGCACGGTATTGCTGAGCAAGTGATCAATGCCGCCGTGGATGAACGGGGCGAAGAAAATACCCTTCAAGCCGCCCAGCGTCCGCGGCAGAATGCCCAAGCGGGCGAGGTCCAGGTGGTACACCTTGTCAAAGCCCAGCACGATCCACATCAGCAATACCACCATGGCCGGGGGGATCAGTGCCGTGAGCATGCGCCTGCGGTCGTGATCAATGGGCGGTTGCATTGGGATGGGCATGGTTCGCCGGAGCTTTACGATCTTCGGGCCATATTACGCATCGGCCAGCTTGGCAGGCCCTTTGGCAAAACAACCTCCACCATGAAAGCCATCCACATGGCCGCGTTGATCGGCATTGCAGTGCTTGTTGTTGCGGCGTGCAGCAGCCGGCAAAAGGAAACGGCCGGTACCGCAGTACCACATCACCGGGAGCAAATACACATTGTGCAGGGTGAACAACCTTCCACCAGCGAGCTGGCCCTGCTGATGCGGGAAATGACCGCCTTCGCCGACAGTAGCCGAGGGCTCATTGCCCAAGGCCGGGAACTGCCTCCCTTCCCGGAGCAGTTCCGCAAACTGATGACCGCCGAAGCAACACCGGGGATGAAGGACCCGAAGACGTTCGATCCCTTTGCCCACGCGTGGCTTTACCATTTGGATGCCTTGTACAAAGCGCCGGAAGCCGAACGGCCCGGGGTGTTCAACACCTTGGTGCAGACGTGTGCGGGATGCCACACCACCATGTGCCCCGGCCCGTTGGTGAAGATCAGGAAACTGGGCCTTCCGGTGCATTGAGCGTTGAACCTTTTGCAGGCCGGGCCGTCCAAGGTTCCATGTGGTACAAACTACTTTCCTCCGGGCTCCTTGTTCTGCCGCTGTGCGGAGCGGCGCAAACACTCTACTTCCCCCCCAACGTGGGAACCACGTGGCAAACCACGGACCCGGCCACCCTGGGCTGGTGCCCGGACCGGATCGATTCGCTGTACAACTACCTGGGCACGCACAACACCAAGGCCTTCCTTGTGCTGAAGGACGGACGGATCGTGCTGGAACACTATTTCGGCAGCTTCACGCAGGACAGCCTGTGGTACTGGGCCAGTGCCGGCAAAACACTGACGAGCACCGTGGTGGGCATTGCGCAGGAAGAGGGATACGTGGACATCAACTCACCCTCCAGCACCTACCTCGGCACCGGCTGGACCGGTGAAACTCCCGCACAGGAGCAAATGATCACCGTGCGCAACCAGCTTACGATGACCACCGGGCTCAGTGATGCCGTGCCGGACCCGGATTGCACCACTCCCCCGTGCCTGGCCTACATGGCCCCTGCAGGCACGCGCTGGGCGTACCACAATGCGCCGTACACCCTGCTACAGGCCGTGGTGGAAAATGCGACCGGGCAAACCTTCCAGACCTACTTCAACAACAAGCTGCGCAACCCGATCGGCATGAACGGGCTTTGGCTGCCGGTCGGTGAATTGCACCTCTACTTCAGCAATGCCCGCAGCATGGCGCGCTTCGGGCTGCTCGCCCTCAACCACATGGTCTGGGCCGGGGATACGCTTCTTCACGACACGGCCTACTTTCATGCCGCCACCACGCCTTCGCAAAACTTGAACCCGAGCTACGGCTATTTGTGGTGGCTGAACGGGCAATCCACCTTCATGCTGCCGCAAACGCAGTTTGTGTTCCCCGGCCCCTTGATGCCGGATGCGCCCTTGGACGCGTACAATGCACTGGGCAAGAACGACCAGATCATCAACGTGTGCCCAAGCAAGGGGATCGTGCTGGTGCGCATGGGCAACGCCGCCGAGAAATCCGTGCAGGTCTCGGCCTATTTCAACAACATCATCTGGCAGTACATGAACGAACTGGCTTGCAACTCCGGCATCACCGATGTGGAAGATCCCGGCGGGTTTGTGCTAGTGCCCAATCCCGCCGGGTCCACGGTGCAGCTTTCCATTGCCTCCGGACGGGTCGCAAACCAGATCGAAGTGGTGAACGCACTGGGCCAATCGGTGATTTCCGCCAGCGGTGAAGTTGAGCTGAACGTGGCTGATCTCGCGCCTGGCGTGTATTGGGTGAAGGTGGAAACGAACACGGGGCGCCACGTTGCCCGGCTGGTGAAAGAGTGATCACCGGCGTATTCCTGAGGCATCTATATTTGCGGCCCCTTGCCCAGGTGGTGAAATTGGTAGACACGCTACTTTGAGGGGGTAGTGGCCGAAAGGCTGTGCTGGTTCGAGTCCAGTCCTGGGCACTTGATGATCGCCCTGCCGCGAAAGCGGCGGGGCTTTTTCATGCGCCACAAGCCAAGCGAAGCTTGAGCGCAGGGGCACATGAAAAAGCCCGGATGGCGCGGAGCGGCATCGGGCGATCCACTTCACGGCCAAACCTGGTCCGGCCGTCCTCGGCCAGTCCAGTCCTGGGCACCGAAGGTGCCAAAAGGCTCCGTTAAAGCAGGGCCTTTTTGCTTTCCCGAGCAAACTGGTCCATTCCACCATGGTCATTCAATTGGACTTCAATGGACACCGATGGACGGGCTGGAAGCGCCCGTCCATCAGTGTCCATTGAAA
>CALMYC010000125.1 GCA_937873385.1 uncultured Flavobacteriales bacterium
GACATTGTGTATTGGACGATCCGCGCCGAGCGGGCCATGGCCGTGTCCGACAGCGCCCGGCGGGCATGGGCTGGCATGATCGACCTGGCGGTCAGGTCCATGGAACGCAATCGTGCGGGATTGTCCGATGCCGCCTCCAAGCTCCGGCTCACAGGTTCCCAGCAACGCCTCTTCAGCTTGGCACAGGACATCGCCTATGAACAGTATGCGAGCAGCCGGACCGAAGCCGACATCCAGCGATTCCTCGATCTTTCGGAGGCCAACCGTTCCATCCTGCTCCGCGAGAAATTGGGGTCCTTTGCGGGCTTGCGCTTTGCAGGCGTGCCTGATTCCGTGCTGGCGCGCGAGCGTGAGCTGCAAGGTGCCTTGGTCATCGAGGCGGAGGACCGATCCTCCATCACCGACATGGACAAGCATGAGCGGGATCATGCGGAGTTCCTGGCCTTCCTGGAACGCACATATCCGAAGTACTTCGCATTGTGCCACAGTGGCCAAAGGGCCTCCATTGCCGATATTCGGAAGTACTTGCTTGCACCCGGTGGCCAGCTCTTGTCCTACGTGCATGCCGGTGACCACCTCTATGCGTTGGTGCTCCGGCAGAAGCGTGCGGACCTTGTGCGCATCGACGCGATGGGCCTGGGCCAGGTACTGGATGACCTCCGGTCCTCCATCACCACGCGCAACGCGGAGGCCTATGCAACCCATGCACATGCGGCGTACAACCTCGTGTTCGCCCCCGTTGCGGAATTGCTGCCGTCCCCTGAATTGCGCATCATTCCCGATGCGGAACTGGGCTCGGTGAATTTTGAGACCCTGCTGTTCAAGCCCGGCATGAAGGACTTCAAGGAGCACCTGCTGATCCAACAGTACACCATCAGCTATCTGTCCAGTGCCACCACCGCGCTCCAATTTGCGGATGGCGCCACCGGCAGGGCCAAAGGCACCTTGGCCATCGCCCCGGGATTTACCGATGATGTGAAGCAAGTGTACCGTGCACAGGTCAAGGACACGGCCGAAATGGACCGGCGCTTCCTGACTTTCGTGCGGCAACCCTTCACCATGGGCACCGCCTTGGCACTGGCCAAGTCGGAGGGTGCAACAGTGGTCACCGGCACGGCGGCCACGGAAGGGGCGTTCACAAGCCAGGCCGGGGCCTACGGGGTCCTGTTCCTCGGCACCCATGCGGAGATGAACCCGAAAGCCCCGATGTATTCGCGCCTTGTGCTCAGCAAGGACGGCGATGGCACGGACGGCGGTGGCGACGGCTACCTGCATGCCTACGAGATCTACGCGCTTGACCTCAAAGCCCAACTGGCCGTGATCGCGGCCTGTGAATCCGGAAACGGGAAGGTGGAACCCGGCGAGGGGGTGCGTTCACTCGGATCAAGCTTCGCTTATGCAGGCTGCCCCAGCTTGGTGGCTTCCCTCTGGAACATTGATGAGAAAGCGAGCGCGCAGATCATGTCCGGCTTTTTCAAGCATCTGGAGCACGGCATGCCCAAGCACGAGGCGCTGCGCCGGGCCAAGCTGGAGTTCCTCGCCACGGCTCAGGGTGAATTGGCCTTGCCCTATTACTGGGCAGGCCTGGTGCTCTCCGGTGATGTGCGCCCCGTGCAGGGTCCGGAGCAGGTGCGATGGTTGTGGTGGGCCCTTGCCGGAATCGCACTGATCACCGGGGTGAAGATCATGTTGGGCAGAAGGTCGCGCCGGGCGGTTTGAATCTGTGGTGGTCCTGCATGCCGCGTGGAATGCGGTAATTGCCATTGGGCAACGGGTGCGTGTCCCTGACTTTCAGGTGGGTCGTGTTGGTCTGGTTATTCGCGGCCCTTTGGCTATTTTGGGCACTCGCCGGGCCGGTGGTGGGGGCGCGGTGACCTGGCATGGGCGGGAAGTTCCAACATGATGAATTGATGCGCGCGTTGGTTCGCGCGCCCATGCTGAGGGCGGTGCTGCCGTTCGCATTGGGCCTCGCAGCGGGTCGAACAGGGGATGTTCCATTGGTGCCAGCTTGGTTGATGGTCCTGGGCTTGGCCGCTGGTTGGGCCTTTCTTTCGTTTCGTGCGCAGCACTTCCGCACACGTTGGCATTCCGGCGTCGCCTTCGCACTCTTGCTCATGGCCTTTGGCGCGCTGTGGCAGCGGTTGCATGCCACGGAGCTGCATCAGCACCATGTTGGCCGGTTCGCGCGAAACGCCTCAGCATGGGAAGTGGAGGTGCAGGAATTGGCATCGGTCAATGAACGCACCGTGCGCGCATGGGTGGATGTGCACGGTGCCCTTGTGGATGGTGGGCCCAGGCTTGCCCAAGGGCGCATGTTGGCCACCGTGATGCGCGATACTTCACAGGGTGATCCGCGAGTCGGCGACAATTTGCTTCTGATCGGGGTCGCGGAGCCGATCGATCGCGTGCCCGATCCCGGCGGTTTTGATGTGCGTCAGTGGGCGGCGGGCCATGGCGCCTTCCACGAGTGCTTTGCACCGGTTGGCCGTTGGACGTACCTGGGTGCCAAGGCGGATCATGCGGGATTCTTCGAGCATGCACGCAGGCAGATCACGGATTGGCTGCACCCCTGTGGCCTTCCGGACCGTGAACGTGCCCTGGTGAAGGCCATTCTCCTGGGCTTGCGCGATGAGCTGGAGCCTGACCAGAACCAGGCATTCGTGCAGAGCGGCACCATCCATGCGCTGGCTGTGAGCGGCAGCCATGTGGGGATCATTTACATTGCTGTGCTCTGGGGCCTTTCCTTCCTGGGCAACCGGCGGTGGGCCCGATATGCAAGGGCTGTGTTGATCTTGGCCGCGCTTTGGGGTTATGCCGGCCTCACTGGTTTTTCACCCTCTGTTCTTCGTGCCACGGTAACGTTCACGCTCTTCACCATTGCCGAGTCCACGCGGTGGCGCGCCGGTTCGCTCAATAGTTTGGCTGCAGCGGCTTTCCTCCTGCTGCTCTGGGATCCCACCATGCTGGTGCAGCTCGGCTTCCAACTCTCATTCCTTGCCGTGCTCGGCATCATCATCTTTTACCGGCCTGTGCACGCGCTTTGGGCACCTTCCACGTCCGTGGGCCGCTTCTTCTGGTCCTTGTTGGTGGTGAGCCTGGTGGCGCAGCTGTTCACATTCCCGCTTTGCCTGTATGTTTTCCATGCGTTCCCGGTGTGGTTCCTGCCAGCCAACATGGCCATCGTGGGGCTTGTGGGATTGGGCGTGTACGGCGGCATTCTCCTCCTGTTGTTCCATGCGGTTCCCGTGCTTGGGGCGATCATCACCGCGGCGATGACCTGGTTGCTGGTCCTGCTGGGGTGGCTCTCCGATTTCTTCAGCAGTCTGCCCTTGGCCTATCCGGCCGTGCGCATTGGGCATTGGGGGATGGTGGGCATGTACGCCCTGTTGGCCTTTGTTGCGCTTTGGTTGATGCAGGGCCGGCGCTGGGCAAGGATCCCGTCCTTGGCCGTGCTGGCGCTCCTGCTTTTGGGATGGGGATGGACGGCGCATCAACGGAATGCACAGGAACAGTTCGCCGTGTATGCCGACCGTGATGGGCTTGCATGCGCACTTGTGTTGGGAAGGTCCATGCACGTGTTCACACACAACGCATCGCCCTGGACGGAGCGCAGCATCCATGACCACGCACGGACTTCCGGGGTGCGGGAGATCCTGCGTTCCGACAGCATGCCGGAATTGATCGCGCTCGGGCAATTGCGTTACGGTTTTGTGCAACCCGATGGTGCCCGCCACCAGCCTACGTGGTCCCCAATGCCTTCGGCCGTGGTGATGCATGGCCAAGGCTGGTTGGACGTGGAAGCGTTGGATCAGCTGCCGCCTGCCACCTGGATACTGGCCGCGGACCTGCCCGGTAGTGCACGGGGCAAGATGAAAGGATGGACGGAAGCCCGAGGACTGGCCGTGCACGATGTGCGCGGGGCTGGCGCTTATGTTCGCCCCTGATGATCGTGGAGGGCATCCGTTGGAAACGCATGGACCTTGGCGGGCCGGATGCGTTTCCTGAAAACAAACCCGTGCGTGCCCAGGTGAACGGGAAAGCCTTGTGCTTGGTGCGCAATGGGGGCCGCCTGCACGCCTTCCTCGATCGCTGCCCGCACCAGGGAAGCAGCTTTATCGGGGGCTGGTGTGAGGATGGCGACCTGATCTGCCCGGTGCACCGCATGGGTTTCAACCTCGCCACGGGCCGTAGCCGGTCCGGCGGTGCGGACAATGCGGAAGTCTTTCCCGTGGAAGAACGCGCGGACGGCGTCTACATCGGATTCCAGTACACCACACTGAAGATCTTCGGCGTGGAACTGTGGTAGCCAGGGACGCCTAAAGATCGGCCAGCTTCAGCGTTTCCTTCAGGCGCACCCCCTTGTCCGTGCGTTCCACCAGGGCACATTCGTGCGTGGCATCGTGCTCCAGGAACAACACATGGCCATGATCTGCGGCGGTTTCCAGAAAGGCCGCTTTTTCCCCCAGTGTGAGCAGCGGCCGCGTATCATACGCCATCACCCAAGGCAGCGGAACATGGTGTACGCTGGGCAGCAGGTCGGCCATGAAGCATACCGTGCGCCCCTTCCAGGTGAGGTGTGGCACCATCATCGCATCGGTGTGCCCGTTCACCAGCAACGCGCCGAACCCCGGGAAAAGGTCCGCCACAAAGGGAGTGGCCGCTTCTTCCGGGCGTTCCACGTCTATGAACTTCAATTGTCCGCTTTCCTGGATCGGCAGGATGTTCTCCTTCAGGAAGCTGGCCTTTTCCCGCGCGTTCGGCCGGGTGGCCCACTCCCAGTGGAAGCGGTTGCTCCAGTAGGTGGCGTTCTTGAATGCAGGCACCAATTTCCCGCCTTCCATGCGGATGCTTCCGCCGCAGTGGTCGAAATGCAGGTGGGTGAGGAAGACGTCGGTGATGTCGTCCGGCGAAAAGCCCTTCTTCTTCAGCGAACCCGCCAATGTGTCCTTGCCATGCAGTTCGTAATGCCCGAAGAACTTCGCGTCCTGTTTATCCCCGATGCCGTTGTCGATCAGGATCAGGTGGCCTTCCGTCTCCACCAGCAGGCAGCGCATGGCCCAGGTGCAGAGGTTGTTTGCATCAGCAGGGTGGTGCTTGCTCCAGAGCGGCTTGGGCACCACGCCGAACATGGCGCCCCCGTCCAGTTTGAAGAAGCCCGTGTCGATCGTGTGGAGGTTCATGGTGCGAAGGTCGGGCAACCCGGGCCAAGCTGACCTCCGGGGCGGCGCCATGGGCCCCTTGTGTTGACAGCCTGACGTGAACACTTCGTTGGAAGGGACGGCCGGCCATGGACGGGCCTGGCGAACTTTACGGCATGCAACGGGTCCATTTCATCGCCATCGGCGGAAGCGCCATGCACAACCTCGCCATCGCCTTGCCGCAGAAAGGCTTTGAGGTCACCGGCAGCGACGATGAGATCTTTGAGCCCAGCCGCAGCCGCTTGGACCGTCTCGGACTGCTGCCCGCCAGCATGGGCTGGCACCCGGAGGACATTACCCGGGAGCTGGACGCAGTGATCCTGGGCATGCATGCCCGTGCCGACAATCCGGAGCTGATCAAGGCGCGCGAACTGGGCATTCCGGTGTTCAGCTATCCTGCCTTTTTCCATGAGCAGACCAAGGACAAAACGCGCGTGGTGATCGGCGGAAGCCACGGCAAAACGACGATCACGTCCATGATCGTGCATGTGCTGCGCGCCGCCGGCACCGACTTTGACTACCTCGTCGGCGCGCAGCTCGAAGGCTTTGATTGCATGGTCAGGCTCGGCGCCAAGAGCCAAGTGGCCGTGATCGAGGGCGATGAATACCTCGCCTCCACGCTGGAACCGGTGCCGAAATTCCATCTGTACAAACCCGGCATTGCGCTCATCAGCGGCATTGCCTGGGACCACATCAATGTCTTCAGGACCTTCGCGAGCTACGTGGCCCAGTTCGCCAGGTTCATTGACCTGATCGAACCGGGCGGAAAGCTCGTGTATTGTGCCGAAGATCCCGAGGTGAAGCGCTTGGCCGATGAACGGAAAGGCAGGAAAGAAGTGGAGCAGATCCCCTACGGGGTGCCCCCGCATGTGATCCGTGACGGTGTCACCTGCCTGCAAACCAGCCTTGGGGAGGTGCCTTTGGGGATCTTCGGAAAGCACAACCTGATGAACCTGGAAGGCGCGCGCCATGTATGCCACCAGTTGGGCATCGGGGACCGTGAATTTTATGCGGCCATCACCTCCTTCACCGGTGCAGCCAAGCGCTTGGAGAAACTGGCCGAACGCGGCGGTAAAGTGGTGTTCAAGGATTTCGCCCATTCGCCCAGCAAGCTCAAAGCCACGGTGGACGCAGTGCGCGAGCAATATCCCGGCCGCAGGCTCACCGCCTGCATGGAGCTGCACACCTTCAGCAGTCTCAGCGACAATTTTCTCGATCAATATGCCGGCTGCATGGACGGCGCGGACACGGCCATCGTCTTCTACGACCCGCACGCGGTGCAGCTCAAGCGCCTTCCGCCCATCCCGTTGGAACGCATCCGGGAGGCTTTTGGGCGTGCGGACCTGCAGGTGTACACCTCACCGATCGAGCTGATGGGCGCCGTGCGCTCCGGTGCGAAAGGCGACGGTGCACTGCTCATGATGAGCAGCGGCAACTTCGGCGGCATCGACCTGGAGGCGATGGCTGAGGCCTATACCGCGTGAGCCGGCATTGGGATGCCCGCGGCCAAGGGGCACTGTGTCAGGCCCTGAACCTCCGCAACAATTTATCATGCACCAGCGCAAAGAGCACCGTGTTCAGCGCGCCGGTCATCAGCAGGCCGAAGAAGGAAAGTACGGTGTAGTTCGTCGCGTTGTACAATGCCTCCACTTTCTTGCGCGCTTCCTCCGCCGGGTGCCCTTGTGCGGCAAAGCCTTGGATCAAGCGTTCATTGTAGGCTGAGAAGGCGTCGGGCTCGATCCAGGTGTAGAAGCACCACGTGAAGGCCGCCAGCAGGATCGCATACAGCATGGCCGATTGAAAGCCCGCGCGCATCAGTTCGCCGAAGCCCCGGGATGGGTCAAGGCGCAAAAGAAAATACCCGCTGGACCAGGTGGCCGCAACAATGAACAACAAGTGCACAAGGGCGAAATCAAACGGGGCCACCACCACGCCCGCATAATGCAGGGCCGCGCGCAGGGCCATCGCCAGCAGGGCCAACCAGAAGGCAAGCTTGATGCCGGACATCGCCGGGTCAGCCGTTCATGGAAACAAGGAACTCCTCGTTGCTGCGTGTGCCCTCCATGCGCGTTTTCACGAATTCCATGGCCTCCACGGGCGTCATGTCCGCCAAGTGCTTCCGCAGGATCCAGGTGCGTTGCAGCACGTCCTTGTGGTGCAGCAGGTCGTCCCGGCGCGTGCCGCTGGCCAGGATGTCGATGGCCGGGAAGATGCGGCGGTTTTTTATTTTTCGGGCCCACTGCACCCCCCTCTTTCCCCGGCCTTTTGATTTCTCGAAGATCACCTCCTCCCTCTTTCTTCCCGGCTCGGTGAGCGCGGCGGCGAGAATAGCGAGC
>CALMYC010000126.1 GCA_937873385.1 uncultured Flavobacteriales bacterium
CATGTCCCAGCATGTCCATGATCACAACCGTGGCATGCCCGCTGGCATTGCAGGTGAATCGAATGGTGCTCTCGTGCCTGAAAGGGTTCGGAGCCACTTGTACTTGGCCGATCGGCGCATTGTGGGGCTGGCCGGAGTGTACTCCTTTCGTCTGGTCTTCGTCATTGCCCGCCACATGGATCAGTTGTACCGTGGTGGCCGCATTGCCGCAATCGTCCGTGGCGGTATAGGTGCGCGTGATGGTGTAGCCGATCGAGCAATCACCCTTACTGGCCACTTCCTCCATTTCCACGGGTACATCGCCGGTGCAATTATCCGTGGCCGTACACTTTTCCGGTTCCGGGATTGATCGGCAATTCACGGTGATCTCCGAAGGTAGGCAGCTCATTACCGGGGCTTGCGTGTCTTCGATGTGGATGGTTTGCGTGCAGGTCTCCTCATTGCCGGATTCGTCCCGGAAGGTCCAATGACGGGTGACCGTAATTGGGCATGAACCGCTTGTCTCATCCACATAGTTGAAGTAGTTGACCAAGGGACAGTCCGGGTTTTTACGAATGATCGGCAAGCCAATGTCTTCAGGAGCGATCGAACTGCCGCACTCCACCGTAATTGTGGGAGGGCCACAGTCTATGATGATGGGCGTATCACACTGTTGCTTGCATTCGATCACGGTGATCGTCTGAGTGCTGGTGGCCATGTTGCCGCAGGCATCCACCGCGGAGAACGTGCGCTGGATGGTATACGATGTTGCATCCGGCCCGGGAATGACGACATCCGTTGCACTTACCGGTACTTCCTCCTTGCAGTCACTGGCCCAAACATCTTTCGGAGCAGGCGGAACTTGGTCGCAGTAAACGGTTGCATCACCTGGCACATTCATCAGGGTCGGGGCGGTTGTGTCCTGCACGTAAATGGTTTTTGTGCAGGTTTCCTCGTTGCCGTCCTCATCGCGGAAGGTCCAGTGCCTTGATACGGTGATCGGGCAACTGCCGCTGAACTCGTCGTAGTAATTGAGGTAGTTCACCACTGGGCTTTCCGTGTTCTTGCGGATCACAGGCATCCCAATGTCCTCCGGGTCAATTGAACCGCCGCATTCCACTGTAGTTACCGCGGGGCCACAAGCAATGATGATAGGCACGTCACATCCACCACATTCCTGGGGGAGTGCATCAGCCGTGGCCGTGCTGGTGCAACCATTGTTGCCCATGACGGTAAGGGTGTACGTTCCTGGTACGCTCACCCAAGGGTTCTGCAAGGTGCTGGTGAATCCGCCTGGGCCGCTCCATGCGTACGAGCCGTTTCCATAGCCATGCAATTGGGTTGCTTGGGTCGTGCAATCGATCAACCCACCCATTGCCTGTGCGCCGGGCACGTTGTTGTCCAGTTCCACCACTGCGGAGGCGGTGTTGGTGCAGCCATTGCTTCCGGTAACGGTGAGGATATAGGTGCCGGGCGTGCTCACCACGGGGTC
>CALMYC010000127.1 GCA_937873385.1 uncultured Flavobacteriales bacterium
ACAAGGAAAGCGGCTACGGGCGCGAAGGCGGGGTGCACGGGCTGGGGGCGTACTTGAATTGAATTGATGCATTAGGGCGTGCCCCCGGCTCAAATGCAGCCGGGGTCGCGCTTTCCGCTGTACTCCTCGCTCGTTCCTCGCTGCGGGGTGCCGCTCCAATCGCTCACGCGAATGAGCCGTCTCGTTCTAACTTGCCCTGGCTATTGAGATAGGCATATGTCAACTGAAAAGACCAAGGAATCGGCGCCAGTCCAACAAGAGGCCCCGACGCCGCTTTCTGAATTTTTGGAGAGTAGATCTCCAAATCAGCTGGTGGCCGTATCGGACCTATCCAAGAAGCAGTGGACGAACACCGGTGAATATAAAGCCGCGCTTGCGGTGCCAGACATTCAACTTCACTGCGTCCACGACCGATGTAATGGAGTACGGTTCTTTCGATACAAATCGGACAATGCACCATTGTTAACGAAGGAGTATTGGCACTACATCTACGTCACTTATCGATGTTCAAACTGTCAAGAAGAGGAGAAGACGTTCTCCTTGGCTGTATTCCTTGAGGAATACACACCGGCCTCGGGCAAGGGTGCGGGAAGGTGTTACAAGTTCGGAGAGCTACCAACGTTTGGCCCCCCCGTCGCGGCTCGATTGATTAGTCTCATTGGACCTGATAGAGAGACCTTTCTCAAGGGAAGACGGTGCGAAAACCAAGGGCTTGGTATCGGTGCGTTCATCTATTACCGGCGTGTCGTTGAGAATCAGAAGAAACGCATCTTGAGCGAGGTCCTCAAGGTCCTTGAGAAGGTCGATGGCTCACCGGACAAGATTGAGAAGGTGAAGAAGGCCATTGATGAGACGCAGTTCAAGAAGGCGCTGGAAATGGTGAAGGATGCAATACCGCAGGTGCTTCTGATCAATGGACACAATCCAATGACTCTGCTACATGGTGCGTTGAGCGATGGCGTTCACGACCGCAGCGATGAGCATTGTATGGAGCTGGCGACCAGTATTCGAGTAGTGCTCGGCGAATTGTCTGACCGACTATCACAGGCGCTAAAGGATGAAGCTGAACTGCAGAAGGCCCTGTCCCATCTAATCAACGCAAAACAACCAGCGGCGACGAAAGCGAAGGAGAACGGGTTGAAGGCCGAATAACCCCCCATTCCCCGCCTCATCATCCACGGTTCCACCATCTCGCTCGTTGCATCTCGGGCTTGACCCGCGAAGTCACCCCCTCTTCCAGCTACCCGCTCCATCTCGCTCGGCCCAAGCATGGACGCAAGCGTAACATTGTTTCGTTTATTGCGTTTAACTTTGCATCACCTACCACGGACGCCATGCCAGCAGTTGAGACACTCACCGCCAAGCCCACTCGGTCGGAACAGGAGGCCGCACGCAGGTCATTCCCTGCTCTGGAAGAGTCGTTGAAGAGCCTCGCTAAGGACACAACAGAGATCGAGATCGAGGAGACCGCGCAGAAGATCATCGTGCCCACCATGGCGCTCCAGCTTCTTACTCGGATCCTGAAGGATCTGGGGGAAGGCCGTCCGGTGCAGATCGTCCCCATCGCCGCCGAGATGACCACGCAGGCCGCCGCTGAGATGCTGGGTTGTTCCCGCCCCCATGTCATCAAGCTGTTGGAGCAGGGCAAGATCCCCTTCACCTTGGTGGGCAAGCATCGCCGCATCAAGTACGAGCATGTGATGAAGTACCGCATGGCCATGAAGGAGCAGCAGAAACGGAACCTCAAGGACATGATGAAGGACGACGAAGAGACCGGGCTCTATGATCCATAGCGTCCGCTTCACGTGTGTACTGGAAACCAATGTCATCTACCCGGTGAACATCCGGGATCTGTTGTTGTGGTTCCCGCACTACGACCTCTTCACCGTGAAGTGGAGCAGTGGCATTTGCGATGAGTGGGTCGAGGTGATGCGCGAGAAGGGCATCAATGAGCCGGAGATCGCCAAACGCATCCAACGCATGAGCGATGCATTCCCGGATGCACTGGTGGAGAACTACGATGGTCCCATCGAAGTCCTGCAGTTACCTGACAAGGCCGATCGTCATGTGCTGGCCGCAGCGATCAAGGCCAATGCGAACCTGATCGTAACGAACAACCTGCGCGACTTCCCTGAGGAGGAGTTGGCGAAGTATGGCCTGGAAGCAAAGAGCGCCGATGACTTTCTCACCGACATCATCGATCTGAATCAACCACGCGCCTTGGAGGCATTCAAAGAACTTGTATCGAACCGGCGTTCTCCGGAGCTGGATGCTTATCAGGTCCTGGACCAGTTCCGAAAGGTCGGACTGAAGAACACGGCCGACTATCTGCACGCGTTGCTCTAGGACAAGTTCGTACGCGCATATCGCAACACCTTAATCATGGCCCCCATGATCGGCGGTGTTGGATGCAGCGCGCGCCCTGTCATTTTTTCGCCGCCGCTGAAAGATCGACAGCGGTGCGGTCCGTGGATTTGTAAAAATTGATCAAGGCACTGTACACGGTGTCAGTTCCGCGGGCTTGGCAAAGGCCTTGAAAGTGGAGGTGCGACCCCGGCCACGGTGGTCGGGGCGACAAAACCAAACACGTTATGACACTCGTGAAGTACAAGCAAGCGCCGGTGATGAGCACTTCGCCGGTGGACCGTTTGGCCAGTGAGATCTTCGGCCAGAACATCGGTCGTTTCTTCGGGAGCGATGGCCTTCTGGACCATGCGCCCCGCGTGAACATCTTTGAGAACAGCGATGAGTTCCGGGTGGAGATGCAGGCGCCGGGCTTCGACAAGAAGGACCTGAAGGTGGAGATGGTGGATGACACGCTCACCATCCGCGGCGAACACACCGTGGAGGACCAGAACGAGGAGGTCCGCTGGACGCGGCGCGAGTTCAGCCGCACATCGTTCGAGCGCAGCTTCGTGCTGCCCCAGAGCGTGAAGGCCGATGCCATCAAGGCCGAGTACGTGAACGGTGTGCTCCAGCTCACCATCCCGAAGAGCGAGGAGGCCAAGCCGAAGACGCGGCAGATCAGCATCCGTTGAGCTCGCAAGGGGCCGTTGATCGGCCCTGCGCGAAGGAAGGGCGCCGTCCACGCAACGGTGGACGGCGCTTCTTCCGCCAACGAACCCCAAACCCGATGAGCGATGACAACCAAGAGCGCAAGCAAGGGCGTGCTCGCTTGGACGGCGATCATGCTCAACCTGTCCGCTTGCAACGGACAAGCAACGACCGACGGAAGCACCGCGTCAGCTGACGCCCTCGCTGCGAACAGCGACACACCGCAGGTCGATGTGCGGGTGAACAAGCAGTATGATGACCACGGCAACCTGATCGCCTACGACTCCAGCTACACCTCGGTGTATCAGAGCCGCAGCGGCGACGCCGCCTTCATGGACAGCGTGTTCAAGGACTTCATGCCCGGCTTCGGCATGCAGTATCCCTTCCTGAACGACCCGGGTTTCAACTCCCTGTTCTTCCCCGACAGCTCTTTCCATCAGGACTTCTTCAACAACGACTTGTTCCAGAAGCGCATGGAGATGAACCAACGCTACATGCAGCGCATGATGGAGCAGATGGACTCGCTGAAGAACCAGCACTTCCTGCGTCCAGCACATTCGCCACAACACCGGTCCAGTGGAAACCTGGCCGGTGGTGGTGTGTCAGGCACGGCGATCGCCACGCCGCGACCATCGCTGCAGGGAAGCGAGAACGAGCAACGCGGTCGTCGTGAGACCACCGAATTGTGAGACCATGACCGGCATCGAAGAAGCGATCATCAAGGTGTACCTGCTCCAGCGCGACTCCCTGCGCGAGCGGGCCGAGGCGATGCTGGAACAGGCACCTGATCGCGAGATCCCGCCCACTTGGGTGGTGACGATGGACGTGCCCGCTGTGGACAAGCTCGTTGGCCGCACGAAGCCGTACCTCTATTACGACCGGAAGCGGAAGCGCTTCACCCACATCGTGCACGCCTTCACGGTGGCCGGACGGACTTCAGGACCCGGCGAGGTGTTCCCGGTACACCGCGTGATCACCATTCCGGATGCGATGGGCTGAACGCGAAATGGACACCTGCCATGCTGCTGGACAAAAAGATACCGCTGGGGTTCATCCTGGGCAAGATCAAGTACGACATCCTGTACATCGCCATCATCGGCTTGGCGGTCTACGGCATCAAGCGGAAGTACATCTACATGCTGCCGGACATACCGATCGCCATCCCGGCGTTCATCGGCACGGCCATTTCGGTGATCCTTTCGTTCAAGCTGAACCAATCCTACGACCGGTGGTGGGAGGCGCGGAAGATCTGGGGCGGCATCGTGAACGAAAGCAGGAACCTGCTGCTGCAACTGCACGCCTTCATTCCGGCGACCGAACGCCTGCACCTGCGCATGATCGGCCATCGGCAGATCGTCTGGTGCCAAGCGCTGGGGCGCGCGCTGCGCGGACAGGAACCGCTGGCCGGTGCGGACCGCCTCCTGACGCCGGAAGACCTGGCTGAACTGTACCGGAACAGCCACGTTCCCCTGGGCATATTGCGCATGAACGCGGAGCACCTCGCCCGCTTGCGCCTTGCTGGACACCTGGACGCGTACAGCCATGTGCAGGTCAATTCAACATTGGCGCAACTCTGCTCGCTGATGGGAATGGCCGAACGGATCAAGAACACGGTGTTCCCGGTCACGTATCGGTTGTTCCTGCACCTGTTCATCTACCTCTTCATCGTTACCCTATCCATCTCGGTGAAGGACATCGCCCTGTACTTCGAACTGCCCCTGCTCATGGTGATCTCCGCGTCCTTCCTCTTGTTGGAGAAGTCGGCCAAGCACTTGCAGGATCCCTTCAGCAACCTGCCGACCGATACGCCGATGACGGCCATCGCGACGACGATCGAGATGAACATCCGCCAATTGTTGGAGGAGCGCGACCTGCCCAAGGCGCCCGCACCGGCGGAGTTCTACGTGATGTGAGCAGATACGCTCCGGTCGGAGGGCTCTTGGTAGCCCCCTCATGCCCTTGCCGTGGGCTGAACGCTGTTCAGGGGAATTGCGCACTGAGCTTTGCACAGTCCTGATCCAAAGTGAAAACTTTGGTCCACAACGATCCTCGCTGTGCCCCGCCTCATCGTCCACGGTTCCACCATATAGCTGGACGGCTAAGCGGCTGGCCCTGGTCAATCACTGGAGGCCCGATGGGCAGTCGCGGGACATCCGCTTAGGCGGTGATGCTTCCACCGTACGCCAGTACCTTCAAGCCAAGCTGGTCGATGAGATGCATTTAGCGGTATCACCCGTTCTGCTGGCGCGGTCGAGCGGGGGTGTTCTACGGTATTACGCGGGCCTAAGGATGGCAAGCTCCACACCCTAACTTCGTGACATAAGTAGGAGCTATGTCCACCGAGTCCCTCAAGCTTCAATTGATCGAACATCTGCTCCGCACGACCGATGAAGGTCTGCTGAAGAAGGTGGCCGACCTGTTCCGCTCGGAAAGAACGAAGCGGATGACCTCACGGACGAGCATTACAACATCGTGAAAGAGCCCTACGAAGAGTACAAGCGCGGTGAGGGTAAGAGCTATACGTGGGAAGAGACCAAGGCCATGATCCGCGCCAGCAAGGGCAAGAAGGCATGAGCATGAGGGTGGAATGGCGGGACCGTGCCATTCACGAAGCGCAGGAAGCTTATGACTGGTACGAAGTGCGATCAAAAGGCACTGGTGAGCGCTTCATCGCCGAGTTGGACGAGCATATCGCTTTCGTGCAACAACGCCCCAAGGGTTATCCCCTGTGGCGTTACCGATTTCGAAAGGTCACGATGCTCGTATTCCCGTACAGGATCATCTATCGCGTGGAAGGCGATCGGACCATCATCTTCAGCGAATTCCACAACAAGCGTGACCCGCAGCGTTGGGGCAGGCCCCATTGATCACCCAGCTCTGGCGCAACTCCACACTTGCGCCGGAGTAGTGATTGCCGATTGGAACGAAGACGGGGCCTTCGCTCTTGCCGACGGTGGTGCTCAACGCGCAATGTTCAACCGCAGGCTGCGGCTGTGGCCTTGGCTCTGCACCTTCACCAAGTAAAGCCCATCGGCGAGGTGTCCGGTGGACAGCGTGGCCCTGTTGGTGGCCCGTATGGGTAAGGCGACCTGGTTGCCCAACAGGTCGAACAGGGTGATCACTGCGCCTGAGGGCAAACCCCAAAGTTCGGTGCGGTCCTGCGCCGGGTTGGGTGCCATCAAGATGGAAGACATGGCGGAGCCTTCGGAGGCGACCCCGCTGGTGCCGTCCTCGTAGCGCATCACCGTGGTCTTGAAGGCGTTGTTGGCGGCATCCTTGAAGCCTACGTACGGCGTGCCCGCTTGGTCCAGGGCCAGGCTGAGCGAGTTGGACATGGGTTCCGTGAAACCCATGTTGCCTACCGCCTGCCAGCTACCGGTGCTGAACTTCTTCACGGTAGAGCGAATGCCGAGGTCCGTGTCCGTGTAGGCCACATAGATCGCACCTGCGCCGTCCAAGGCCATGGAGAGCTCTTCGGGGTTCTCATCACCGGATGAAACGGCCGTGCCCACCAGGGTCCAGTCCCCGCCGTCCATCTTCTTCACCTTGGCGTGGAAGTCGTCGCCCACGTCGTTGTACACGATGTAGGGCACATCGTCGGGGCTGATACAGAGATCGGTGATGCGTGCATCGTAGAGGTTGGCCAGGCTGCCCACCAGTTCCCACGCGCCGTTCACGAAGCGCTCCACCCGGCACCCGGCTGAGTTGCCGTGGTAGGCCACATACGGCACGCCCGTGCTGTTGAACGCCAGCGCGATCTGGGCCGCGTAAATGGGCGAATAGCCTTCCGCGCCCACCGGGATCCAACTGCCGCCCTCGAACTTCTTGACCGTCACGTTGTTGGAGAAGCTATTGTCCGCGAAAGCCACATACGGCACATCGCCAGGTCCGAAGGCCAGGCTGGGCTTGGCACCGCCTGCGGAGGAGGGGCCTGTGGAGCCCACGACCTCCCAACTGCTCCCGGAGAGCTTCATCACGGTGATCTTCAGGCTGTTCGCCATGTCCCGGTACGCCACGTACGGCGTGCCCGCCGCGTTGATCGCCAGCGTCGGGTCCATCACGCCGCCTGCGGAAAAGCCCGCGTTGCCCAGAATCTGCCAACTGCTACCGCTGTACTTCATGGCGGTGAGCTTGCTGGCACTGGTCCAATCCGAAAAGACCATGCAGGGGGCGTTGTCCGTGCCGATGGCCATTACGGGATAGTCCACCATGCCGGCGCTGAAGGCGGGGATGCCCACGGGCTGCCATTGGGCATGGGCGGCGGGATGGCTTATGAAGAGGGCGGCAGTTAGGGCGATGGAGGTATATCGGGCGTGCATGGTAGTGAAGGTTCCGGCCTTGTATCGGACGGGCAAATGAAGAGGTTTCATCGGCGCGCCGAATCCGTAGATCACCGTATTTTCCAAAAGGTTGAATGCCACGGCCGGTCGCTCGTTGGGCAACCCGTGCGTGCGGGGCACCTGATCGCTATGACCGCTTCACCACGTAGCGCATCGCCGCCACCCCGATGCAAATTCCTCTCAGCCCAAGAGCTTCACGTCCACTCAAACATCGAGCACAAATCACCCCCTCCGCATGCGCCGCAGGATCATCGTACCTGGCGATCTCCTCTTCTGGTGATGCACTGCGAGCACGTCCACGCGCTCCTCGCTGACCACATGGTAGATCAGGCGGTAGCTGCCCACGAGCAGTTCGCGCACTGTTGGGAGATTGGTTTCCGGTACCGGCTTGCCCCTGCGCGGTTGAGGCACCAGTTGGTCGGCCGCAGCGAAGAAGCGTTCCACCATGTCCTGTGCGCTGCGGGGGGAATCACGTGCGATGTACGTTGCAATGCCATCGATATCGGCGATGGCATCCGTGGTCCACTTCACTTCGACCATTTACGCAGCCGCTTGTGGGCCTCAGCCGTGGAGACCACCTCGCCATTGGCCGACTGCGCCAACCCGCGCTCGATCTTGCTCAACAACAAAATACGGTCGATCAATTCATCCACCGGCACTTGTTCCGGTAGCTCCTTCACGCTTCGCAGCAAGGCCTTGCGGGTTACGGTGTGTTCCTTTGTGCGCATGTGTCAAAGATAGCCACTTGACGGTCCGTGGAAGTGCATGGTGATCAGGGTTGTGAACGCCGCTCATACCGCATCGCCACCACCCCCGATGCAAATTCCTCCCGTCCCACGAGCCTCAGGTCCACCATCTTCGAAAGCCCGGCGAATAGAGTGGGGCCGCGCCCGGCGATCCGCGGATGCACCACGAATTGATACTCGTCGATCAAGCCCAACTTCGTCAATGCCATGGCCAGTTGCACACCGCCCACGCCGATGCCCATGCCTGGTTGCTGCTTGAGCCGCTGAACGAAGGTGGCCAGATCACCCTGCACCAGTTCCGTGTTCCAATCCACCGCCTTCAGTTTGCTGCTCACCACGTACTTCTTCGCTGCGTCTATCGTCTGCGCGAAGGGCATCATCCATTCGGGCATTGGCCAAGATACCGGTAAGCGCCAAGCCTCCAACATCATCTCGTAGGTCACCCGCCCGAAGAGCAGGGCATCGCAGCCGGCGATGAATTCCATCGCGTTGCGGTGCAGGTCCTCGTCGGCGATTCCCACGGTGTGGTCGTAGCAGCCGTCCAAGGTGACGTTGAGGGAGAAGCGGAGGGGGCGCATGGCCACTGGAACCCGAAGTTCAGAAGATCAAGGAGATCAATTCCTCCCGTGTCAGTTGATGATGTTCCGCTATGTCGCCCAGAATACCTGAAAGTGTACCGACCTTGATGGGCCGATGGTCAGGGATGGTAATGTGGTGCGTGCCGTTGCGGGAGGTGGACAAGCGGATGTGACTTCCGCTCTGCCTTGTCACTTCATAGCCCAGCTTCCCCAGCGCCTTGATCAGTTCCTTGCCTGTGAGATCGCTCGGGATCCTCCTGCAGCGATCACGATCTCCTTCACCATGTGCAGGCGGATCACTTTAGGCATCTTATCCGGATCAAAGTGCGTGGCAACAGCCTCCTTCACATTCACCTTTAACTGCTCCAGATCATCACCGTCCGTGAAGATGGAATGATCCAAGGCACGGGCTTCGTAGCCGCCTTCCGGCGACTCGTCCACTACGAAAATGATCTCCTTCATGACCCGAAGTTAAGGCAACGTCTACTTCGGCTCCCAAAGCTCCACCTTGTTCCCCTCCGGGTCATACACCCACGCGAAGCGGCCGTAGCCCTCATCCTGTTGCTTGGGGTCGATGCGTACGCCGGCGGCTTCCAATTTCTTCAGCAGGCCGTCCAGGTCCTGCACGCGCAGGTTGAGCATGAAGGGTTGCTTGGCATCGAAATAGTCGCTGTCGCGCTTGAAGGGTGAGAACACCGTGGGTCCGGCCTCCTGTTGCCAGGTCCAGCCGTGGGCTTCATCGTTGATGCCGAAGTGGTCGTTGTACCATTTGGCCAGTGCCTTGTGGTCGTTGGCGCGGAAGAAAAAGCCGCCGATGCCGGTGACGTGCTTGGTCATGGGGGATGTATTGGAAGTGCCAAGGTGCTGGGCCGGAGAGGAACTGCTGTACGCCGCTATTGGACCTGCCGGGAGATCTTGGCCGCGAAGATGGTTGCGACTCCTGTGCCTGCATGATGGCCATGGAGCCATAGCCACGGGTGGATTCCATGACTTGATGCGCATCTTTGCGGGCCATGCCTGTGCGCAAGATCAAACAGCCGCTACGGCCACAGGAACTCACCGCCGCATACTTGCGTGCGCTTGACCGCCACGTGGGCGAGTTCCGCGCGGGCACCGCCGACCGTGCATGGGGCATCCGCGACTTCGCGGAGCGACTGTTCGTGCATCCCACGCACTTGAGCAACACGTTGCAGGAGGTGACCGGCCGGTCGCCGTGCGACCTCTATGAAGAGAAGTTGATGGATGTGGCGCGGGAGCTGCTGCTCGCCTCGGATGTTTCCGCGGCCGAGGTGGCGCGCCAGCTCACCATGGACCCCAGCAACTTCGGCAAGTTCTTCAAGCGCTACGAGGGGATCACCCCGAAGCAGTACCGAGAGCGTAAGGCCATGCGCCGCAGTGCCTGATCGCAGGTTCTGAAGTTCTCACCATGTTCGCGGCCTTCGCGGCCCTCAACTTTGCGCCCTGAACCACACGCACATGGAAACGCGCCAACTCGGAAAACAAGGTCCCCTCAGCTCCGCCATCGGGCTGGGATGCATGGGCATGAGCGAAATGTACGGCCCCAGTGAGGAGGCGGAAAGCATCGCCACCATCCACGCCGCACTTGATGCGGGCCTGTCGCTGCTGGACACCGGCGACTACTACGCCATGGGCCACAACGAACTGTTGATCCGGGATGCACTGAAAGGCCGCGACCGATCGAAAGCACTGATCAGCGTGAAGTTCGGTGCGCTGCGGGATCCCGGCGGCAATTGGCTCGGCTTCGATGGCCGGCCGGCCGCAGTGAAGACCGCACTGGCCTATACGTTGCGGCGGCTCGGAACGAGCTACGTGGACATTTATCGCCTCGGCCGCACCGACCCCAATGTGCCGATCGAAGAGACCGTGGGTGCCATCGCCGACCTGGTGAAGGCGGGCTACGTGCGCCATGTGGGCCTTTCTGAGGCCGGCGTGGAAACCATCCGGCGTGCGGCAGCAACGCACCCCATCAGCGACCTGCAGATCGAATACTCATTGATGTCGCGCGGCATCGAAGCAGCCATCCTGCCCACCTGTCGCGAGCTGGGCATCGGCATCACGGCATACGGCGTGCTTTCGCGCGGCCTCCTCAGTGGGCATTGGGCGGCGGACCGCTCCCTGGCCGCGAACGATTTCCGCAAGCATGCGCCACGCTTCGGCGGGGAGAACCTGCGGCACAACCTCGCCCTGGTGGAAGGATTGAGGGCCGTGGCGGCCAGCCGGAACGCCACCGTGGCACAAGTGGCCATTGCATGGGTGCTGTCGCGCGGCACGGACATCGTGCCGTTGGTGGGCGCCCGTAAGCGCGACCGGTTGGGGGAGGCACTGGGTGGCGTGGACGTGCGGCTCGCACCGGAAGACCTCGCACGGATCGAGCAGCTCATGCCCGCTGGCGCGGCAGCCGGTGATCGGTATCCAACGCCCATGATGGCGCACTTGGACAGCGAGCGGAAATAGGATGCGTGATGGATGCGCGGATCGATCAGGTGCCGCAACCTTCCTTGCCTTCCGTTTCAAGGGGCGGTCCACCTTTTCCATCGTGCCGTACTTCTCGCCCTTCGTGCGGCCCCATTTGGCAATCACCTCCAACAAGGGCAGCAGCGTCCTGCCATGCGGAGTGAGGGCGTACGCCGCGCGCGGCGGCACTTCGGCATGCACTTTCCGGCTCACGAAGCCGTCCTTCTCCAGTTGACGGAGCTGCATGCTGAGCATCTTCTCCGTGATGCCGGGATGTGGCGGCGGAGCTCCGGGAGTCGCTGCTTGTCTTTGCGCAGGTACCGGAGCACGATGGTCTTCCATTTGCCGCCCACCGGGTCCATCGTCACGACCAAGGCGCAGTGGTACACTTGTCCGTTCATCCGGATGCGGTGCTCATCACCGCCAATCATCATGGTGTGGATAACTTCAGGTTGGGCGGTTGTTCGCGTTGGCCGCTGAAACGGTGGCCCATGGCCGGTTCTAACATTTATGACAGTACTTGTTGGAAGTATAGAGGCGGTTCATCTTTGCAGTGGGAAAGAAGAGAAAACAACACGAACAACCATCAA
>CALMYC010000128.1 GCA_937873385.1 uncultured Flavobacteriales bacterium
TCGTGTTCTATTTGGAAAAGCTGGACGTCACGGAGGAAAAGCTCCGGCTGGCCACGCATTGTGCCTACTTCCTGGAGACCATGGCCGCGGAGGATGCCCAGGGGCGCAAGCTCGGCTTCATCGCGCAGGAGATGGGGCGTGAGGTGAACACCCTCGGCTCAAAGAGCAATGATGCCGACATGCAAAAATTGGTGGTGCTGATGAAGGACGAGCTGGAGAAGATCAAGGAACAAGGGTTGAACGTGTTGTAAGACAAGCAGGGTGGCCAACGGGAAGTGCATCATCGTATCAGCGCCGTCCGGGGCGGGCAAAACCACCATCGTGCGCCATTTGCTGGGGCGTGGCCTGGGACTTGATTTCTCCGTCAGTGCCACCAGCCGGCCCAAACGGGGATACGAGCGTGACGGCCAGGACTATTTCTTCATCGCCGCGGATGAATTCCGGAAACGCATTGCGGCCGGTGCCTTCGTGGAATGGGAGGAAGTCTACCCCGGCCGGTTTTACGGTACACTGCGCAGCGAGATCGAGCGGATCTGGGGCGAAGGCCGGCACCCCATCTTCGACGTTGATGTGGTGGGCGGCCTGCGCCTGAAGGAGATCTTCGGCGACAAGGCACTTTCCCTGTTTGTTTCGCCGCCCACCATCGAAGCATTGGAGCAACGGCTGCTGCTGCGCGGTACCGAAACCCCGGAAACACTGCGCGTACGCATGGACAAGGCCTCGCATGAGCTCACCTTCACGGTGAAGTACGATCATGTACTGATCAATGACGACATGCACCAAGCTTGTGAAGAAGCTTACGGGACGGTCCGTGCTTTTCTGGCCTCATGAAGATCGGCTGCCTCTTTGGGTCCTTCGACCCGCCGCACCTGGGCCATGTGGCCTTGGCGAAGTACATGCTGGAACGACGTGGGCTCGATCAGGTCTGGCTGGTGGTGACCCCTCAGAACCCGTTCAAGCAAGACCGGAAACTGAGCCCGGAAAAACACCGCCTGGCCATGGCCCATCTCGCTGTCCAAGGTGTGCGCGGGCTGAGTGCCAGCGGGTTGGAACTGGATATGCCCAAGCCCAACTTCACGGCGGACACCTTGGCATTCATGCGCCAGCGATGGCCCCAGCATGAGTTCACCCTGATCATCGGAAGCGACAACCTGGCCAGCTTGCACCAGTGGAAGGATGCATCGGCCATGCTGGAGAAGACGCCCGTGCTGGTGTATCCGAGGCCCGGACTTGAAGAACACTTGGCCCAGGCGGACCTGCTTTATCATCCTTCCGTAACGCTATTGCCCGATGCGCCGCAGTTGGCGATATCATCCACGGGCATCCGGGTAAGGTTGAGGAGCTGGAAATCGATGGATGGCCTGCTGGACCCGAAAGTATTGGCCTACATCCGCCAGAACGGGCTCTACATGGACTGAGGCTCAAGCGGGTTGCCCCTCGGGCACAGCCTTGACCACATGCTGCGCCAAGTGGTCCCTCAGCACCTTTAATCCGCCTTCTAGCCGGGATTCGTTCACCACGTGAATATCACAGTGGTGCCGGTAGGGAAGCAGAAATTCCCGGTAGGCCGGCATGACATGGTGTTCCCATTGGTACAATACCTGCTCCTGCGTGTAGTTGCGCTCCTTTCCATCCCTTGCGATCCGTCGTTGAAGCTGCATCCGCTCACCGGCCTCCACATACACCTTCAGGTCGAACAGGTTGCGCAAGTCCTCGTTATGCAACAGGAACAAGCCTTCCACCAAGATCACCGGCGCAGGACGGATCTCCATCCACTTCGGCTCGGTGCCCATTTCATAGTGGTATTCCTGCCTGTACACCGCTTCACCACGCGCCAGGCTCTGCAGGTCATCGCACAACAAAGCGATGTCGAACGCGCCAGGAAGGTCGAAATTCACGCGCCCGTTCACATCCCGCTCTTGCCGGTTCAGTGGCAGATAGTAGTCGTCCAATGACACCGCCGCAACACTGCCCGGAGGAAGCTGGTTGCACAGGGCGCGTACCAAGGTGGTTTTCCCCGATCCACTGCCCCCGGCCACACCAACGAGATAGGCGCTGCCCCGCATGGCCGCAAAAGTATGCCAGCCAGGGTGCAAGGCGGGAGGGGCCGTGGATTTTTCTCCCGCGGTTCGGCGGGGACCCAGGCCGTGGCAAGGGCCTCCGAGGTTTGGCACGGCATTCGCAAATAACTGGGCAACACCGATCAAACCGACCTGTAATGAACCCCAATTCCGACCGAACCCGCAAATTGATGGACGCCGCCACCCGGATGATGCTGGTCGGCGATGTGGAGCGCTACCTGCACGCATTGCGCCTCTTGTTCGCCATGCGGAAGCGGGGTGCCCTCCCGGCATGACAACGACCGGGGACCCGCACGCCCTGCCGGTTTTCCGCAGGACCGCGCCGGTCATGGATTTTTTTTCCGCCAAGTGGATCCTTTTCCCGCCTACCGCCGTTGAACAGCCCATGACGAAGAAGGACAAAATAGCCTTCATCAAGAGCAGCAAGCGCAAGGCGCATGTGTACAACGACCTGCACCGGTACTCGGACCACGAGCTCGATGAGCTCATCCGTGAGATCGTGCAGGGGCTGGTAAGGGAAAGCGAGTTGATCGCCAACGCTTACATGAACGGCTACCGCTGAACACCGCATTGTGCAGGCCCGATTGATCAGGGCTCTAAACGGACAGGTGGCAGGGCCCCGGTGGATCACCGGGGCTTTCTCACGTCTTGCAGCTTGGTTGTGGGCCGCCAAGAGTACTTGGTTTATGGCCCAAAGTTGCCCTGGGCGTAGATCCCAAAGGGCAGGACTGGTTTAATTTGGCGGACCATGCATTGCCGGGTGTGCCGTTTCTTGCTTCTGGTGATCTATTCCGTAGGGGCTTCGGGTGCATGGGCACAACTGCTGGTCACTGGAAATGTGCCTGCAATAACCGTGGTGCAGAACGTATTGCTCGGTCCCGGGGTCACGGCCAGCAACATTACCTTTTCGGGCAACCCGGCCCAACTTGGCACATTCATCGGAACCAGTTGCTACCTCGGCCTGGACTCGGGGATGGTGATGGCATCCGGTGCCGTTACCAATGCCGCCGGCCCCAATGATGAATCCGGTGTCACCACCAATTTCAACGGCCCTGGCGACAATGACCTTTGGATCGCTTCCGGCTCCGGGACGGCGCTTTCGCACGATGCGGCGGTGCTTCAGTTTGATTTTGTCCCGACCGGCGACTCCCTCTCCTTCCGCTTCGTCTTCGGCAGCGATGAATACCTTGAATTCGTGGGAAGCATCAATGACGTGTTCGGCTTCTTCCTGAGCGGGCCCGGGATCAACGGGCCATACAGCAACAATGCAACCAACATTGCCCTGGTGCCGGGAACCAACCTTCCCGTTTCCATCAACAATGTGAACGATGTTTCAAATTCCGCCTATTACATCAACAACGGTACCGGGTACAATGCGCCCTACAATGCGGATGCGCGGTACATTCAGTACGATGGCATCACCAGGGTGCTTACGGCCAACGCGAGCGTGGTCTGCGGGGCAACCTACCACATCAAGATCGCCATCTCGGACATTTCCGACGGCATCCTCGATTCGGGCGTGTTCCTGGAGGCGGGCAGCTTCAAAAGCAACACGGTGCAGTTGTCCGCACAGATCAACAGCGGGGGCATGGACAGTACCTTGTTCGAGGGATGCGGCAACGCTACCTTCCACATCGTCCGGCAAGGGGAACTGAACACCACCGACACGGTTCATCTCCATACATCAGGAACGGCCACCGCAGGGCTGGACTATAACACCATCCCGCAGCAGTTGATATTCCTGCCTGGCGAGGACACCATTTCCATAACCATTACCGCCCTCCTGGACGGCTTGCCCGAACCGCCGGAATTGATCGACCTCACAGCAGTTTGGACAGGCGATTGCGGCAGTGACACCCCCAACCTGCATTTCTATATCGCGGACCCCCCGCCGATCCAGGTGTCCATGAGCGCGGACACAATGTTGACCTGCCAGGACAGTGCATTGGTGCAGGCCCATGTAAGCGGTGGATTCGGCCACCTCACCCTGGATTGGAACACCGCCATTGCTGACGGTGATTCCATGGCCTGGCTGCATCCGCCCTTGACCACATTGTACGTGCTTTCCGTCACGGATGAGTGCGGGGTGCTCAATCCCGTGGACTCCGTGGCACTGACTATTTTCCAACCGGACACGTTTGTGCTGTCCATGTCTCCCGGTGCTTTGGTCCACTGCCCCGAGACCACGGTGGTGTTGCACGGTACGGCCACAGGAGGTACGCCACCCTACAGTTTTGCTTGGGGCGGCGGTGGTTCGGGAAGCACCGACAGTTTGGCGGTAGCCCCGGCAGTTACCCACGTCTACACATTGGATGTGGCCGATCGGTGCGGCCTGCTGGTGAACGGGTCTTCCACGGTGACGGTGGACTATGATTCCGTGCGGGTGCGGGTGTTGCCGGACACATTGATCTGCTTTGGGGATACCATCCCGGTGCGGGCGGTGCCCAGTGCAGGTTTCGGCGCGTACAGCTTGCATTGGAACACCGGTGCCACCACGGACAGCATCCGGGTTCACCCGGACCACCTGGCGCACTACTGGGCCGTGGTCACCGACCAGTGCGCCATATCCGATTCCACCTACGCCACCGTGGGCGTGGAAAGGCCCATCGCGGATTTCGGCATTGATGGAAGCATCCACGAGAACAACTTTCCCATTGCGTTCCACGACATGAGCATCGGTGCAACCGGTTGGTCCTGGGCTTTCGGGCCACCGAACCTTTCCAGTACGGCCATCAACCCGGTGATCACCTTTCCTGATCCAGGCTACTTCCTTGTGCGATTGGCCATCGTGGACACCTTGGGGTGCGTGGACACGCTGATCAAACCGTTGGTCATTGCGCCGGAGTTCAACTTGTACCTGCCCAGTGCCTTTACTCCTGACGGCGATGGGATCAACGATGTGTTTGCCGTGTCCGGTACGGGCCTTGTCAATTTCAGGATGCTCATTTTTGACCGGTGGGGCCGGATGGTGTTTGAAACCCGGGACCCGGCCAACGGCTGGGACGGGACGATAGATGGTCACGCACCCGTGCCCGGCGTTTACCCCTATTTGTTCCGGTATCTCGGTCCTTCAGGTCAAACGGCCGACCACTACGGAAGCGTCACGCTTGTGCGCTGACGGAAGCCGATCAAGCACAGGGCACCACCTGCCAAAGGATCGGCCTAACGGCGGCTTTTCCCGCGGCCGGGTACCGGTGGCGGTGCATGTTTCACCTTCCCTTGTTGATACTCCACGCGTGAAAGCACCTTGCCAGTGCCATCGTAGGTGATCATTGGACCGTCCAGCTTGCCGCCCTTGTAGTTGATCTCCTGGGTTACCCGGCCGCGCCGGTCATACACCAGGCATTTGCCATCGGGTGCACCATCCAAGTAGGACTGCTCCCGCTGTTTCACACCCGCATCGTCATAATAGGTCCAAGGCCCCGTGGGCGTGCCTTTGGTGTACATCCCCTCATTGGCAATGATCCCGCGTTCATTGTACACCACCCATCGCCCGCTCTTCAGCCCATCGGCGAAGCCGCCCTCCTCATTCGGCTTTCCGTTGTCATACCAATTCTTCCAGGGGCCGTTTTTCACATTGTCCTTCCACGTGGCCATGTAGCTCTGCGTTCCGTCCGGGAGCCAGCCTTGCCAAATGCCGTCCATTTGCCCTTGCTTGAATGACCCCTTGTCTTTTTGCTGGCCGTTTTCGAACCAGCTGTTCCAAAGCCCCTCCTCCTTGCCGTTCACGTAGGTGCCCTCCTGGAGTTTCCGGCCACTTTCGAACCAAGTGCTCCACAAGCCGTCCTTTTCCCCGTTCTTGAAGGTGCCGCGTTTCCAATTCTGGCCGCCATTGTAATAGTACAGCCATTCCCCCTCCTGCTTGCCTGCCCGGTACAGCCCGGTGGAGCTCAGCTGGCCGTTCGGATACCAGTATTTCCAAAGCCCGTCCTGCAGGTCGTCCTTGAAATGACCCAGCATGTCCTTGCCGCCCGTGGTGGTGAGCCAGGTCCAGGTGCTGTCCTTCTTCCCTTCGTGGTAAAAGCCGCCTACGTTTTCCTTCCCGTTGGTGAACCACGCCGTGAAAGGGCCTTCCAGCTTGCCCTTGCTCCAGTTTTCACTGCGCTCAGGCCCGCTGTCCGAGTACCACTGGTCCCAATGCCCATGCTTCACGCCGCCCAGCCATTGCCCTTTTGCCTTCAAATTGCCGGCTGGCCAGTACTCCCGTTGTTCCCCACTGCGTACACCGAGGTGGTATCGGCTCACTTCGGCCGTGTCGCCTGAAGGGTAGTAGGTGCGCATGTAGCCTTCACCCTTTTTCAACGTTTGCGTGCTGTCGCGGTCCCACGCATCCATGCTCAGGCAGATGCCCTTGTCGCACTGTTCGCTGAGCATCTTTCGGCCATCGGAATAGAAATAGTTCCAGGGCCCGTGCTTCGCCCCTTTGGCGTAGTTTCCTTGCTCCATCAACCTTCCGCTGCGATAGAAGCTCTGCATCACGCTGTCCTGCTCCCCCTTGTGGATCCAGCCATCGTGCTGCACCTGGCCATTGTCGTAGTAGATCACCACGTGCCCGTCGCGCTGGCCGCTCTTGAAATCGCTCTTTTCCGTCAGCTTCCCGTCGCGGTCCCAGAATTTCCATTCACCCCATTCGCGGCCGTTCACCATCAGGCCCTCGCTCTTCTTCACGGTCTTCAGGCTGTCCCAGTGGTCCACGTAGGGTTGAACGGATTGCGCGGCCGAGGCCAAGGGCAGCAACGCCCAGAGCAGTGCGGGCTGCAGCCGGAATGTGTTGCGGTGCGGACATGGCTTCGGCATGTGTGGGGACGATCGGTGCATGCCGCCAAAAATAGGCGTGCGTGCTGCGGCACTTCCACATGGAACGCCGCCAAGCGAAGATTGGTGTGCGGGTGAATTACGGTGAACGCCGTAGCAGAACACGGTTATTCACGGAATCGCCGCCATCGTTGGAAGCCCAAGATTTGCCCGGCGTCCCTGTTGGCATCCGCAGTCATGCAGAACGAATCAAACCTCCTCGCGCGTGCATTCCTGATCGCCCTGCTTGGCCTTTTGGTGCTGTGCACGGAGGCCCAAGCGGTGAACGGGGTTGACCGGCGGAAGATCGTCCTGCGGTGGAATGGATCACCGTCCATGACCTTGGGATGCCTTCCGAAGGGCCACTCAGCCCGGGCCTTGGTTGCAACCGGCGAGCAGCTTGATGCATGCCTCAACCATTTGTGGCCTGATGGAAGGAAGGCTGATCATTGTGCAAGGACCAACCAAGGTGTACTACTGGCCGCGAGCAACACGATCGGGACCTTAATTGTCGCATTGGCGTTTGTGCAGGCCGCCCCCAAGGAGGGGCAACGCAGGCCCGAATTGAACACGCAGGCATCCGTGGATGAGCACGTGGGCAACACGCTCGCTGCGGAAAGGGCCCGGGGCAAGCTGGCGGAGCTGGCCTCGGAGCCCGGCCTGCGTGGTTCAAGATTGAGGGCGGCGGTGGTACGGTACGGGTAAAAGGGCCGGTATTCAAGTGGGGCCGGAGGGCTCGCCTCCATGACCCTTGCGCCAAGCCGTGTGGTCCTGATGGCAGGGTCCGTCACATTGCGCCTTCAATTCGCGTATAACTTGGCCTCGTGATGCGCAGCCGTACCCTGTTCCCGCGGAAACTCCGCATCCTCTCGGGGATGCTGGCAGTTGTGCTGATCTCCGTGGCATGGACCGCCGCCACCACGCCTGTAAGGGGTCCGCACAGCCCGCTGGAACTGCGGGTGCTGCGCGACCAGATTGAAGGGCTTGATGTGCAGTTCGGCACCTACTTCGTTACCGCTGGAAGGTGTGCGGGTTGCCATGGCCATGATTCATTGGGCATCTCCATGATGGCCGGTGAGACGGATGTGAACGTGGTCAATGACTGGCGCAGCACGATGATGGCCAACAGCGCCCGCGACCCCTTCTTCCTTGCGAAGATGGAGCATGAGGGCCTGGTGAACCCGGCCCTGCACGAACAATTGGAGCACAACTGCCTGAAGTGCCATGCGCCCTTGGCGGTTTTCGAGCAGCAAATGCTGGGCAACCCGCCATTCACCGCCGCCAGCCTGGATACGAGTGTGATGGCCCATGATGGGGTGTCCTGCCTGGCCTGCCACATGCAAAACCCGGACTCCGCCGGGCACTTCTTCTCCGGTGACCTGCACTATGACAGTGCCCGGGTCTGGGGCCCCTACACCCAGGAGCAGATCAACCCCAACATTATGCAGTACTTTGTGGGTTACACGCCCGACCAGGGCTCGCACATTCTGGATGGCCGGGTCTGTGCCGGTTGCCACACGGCGATCAACCAGCCAGTGGACTTGCAGGGCAACCCCGTAGGCACATCATTCTATGAGCAGACCATGTGGCAGGAGTATGAAAACTCCACCTATTACGGCACGGACCAGAACTGCCGAAGTTGCCATTTGCCCCGGATCCAGGACTCGGTGATCCTTGCCTCGGAATACATCTTCCTTACGGGCCAATCACCCTTCGGCAAGCACCACCTCACCGGTGGCGGCACCTTCATGCTGAAGATGATGAAGGAACACATCGGAACTTTGGGCATTCCGGCCACTCCGGTGCAGTTCGACAGTACCATCGCACGCAGCCAAGCACACCTCCGCAAGTCCGTGACGATGGACCTGCAACTTGTGCAACGCACGGGCGACACGCTCTTTGTGGACATCGGCCTCACCAACATCATTGGGCACAAGTTCCCCAGTGGCTTCCCCAACCGGCGCGCCTTTGTGCAGGTGGTTGCGCTCACACCCACAGGCGACACACTGTTCCACAGCGGCACTTGGGACGGC
Source organism: uncultured Flavobacteriales bacterium (assembly GCA_937873385.1). Lineage (GTDB taxonomy): Bacteria > Bacteroidota > Bacteroidia > Flavobacteriales_F > PHOS-HE28 > PHOS-HE28. The sequence goes on from CALMYC010000128.1 coordinate 8,909, forward strand.
AGCTATGAAGTGTATGGCCATGACAGCATCTATGAACCCCACCACAACGTGATCAACCGGAACGACCAGGTGCAGATCTACGAAATGGTGATGGGCGACGTGAATTACAATGTCACCACGACACTTCTCCGTGCGGTGCACAAGCTGAAGGACAACCGCCTGCCGCCGATCGGCTTCAGCACTTCCCACTCCAGTTACGATACCGTGATGATCGCGGGCCTTGCCGCCGCGGACCCCGACTTCAACCATGATGCCGGAGGGCAGGAGGGGAACGGCGGTGACATCGTGCACTACCACATCCCGGTCAATGGACATAGCGGTGCGGTGGAGGTGAAGGCCAAAGTGTGGTTCCAGCAGGTGCCGCCGCGATGGAACCGGGAAATGTTCGGCCATCACGGGTCGCGCATTGATGCGTTCCGTGCGATGTATGACACGGCTGACGGCACCCCTGACCTGGTAGTGGCCGATTCGTTGCTGGACATGGGCATGGGGATCGAAGCCGTGCGATCGGTCGCCCTTTGGGTATTCCCCAACCCCACGCGGGACGGTGTTGTTCGGATCGCCATGGCCGGGATCACGGAGATCATGGCGTACAATGCCGGAGGACAACGCGTGCCGTTGCGCACTTCCCATGATGCGGACGGTTGGCGTTGCGAACTACCGGAACAACCAGGCGTGTACCACTTACTGGTCTCCTTCGGCAAAATGGAACAACTGCTGCGCGTGGTACGTTTGGTGCGATGAGCGCCATGGCCGTCGCATCCATTCATATTTACCCGGTCAAATCCCTCGGTGGGTTCAGCATTCAACAAGTGCGGCTTGCCGATCGCGGTTTGGAGCATGATCGCCGCTGGATGCTCGTGGACGAGGCCAACTGTTTCATGTCCCAGCGGGAAGTACCCGCCATGGCGTGCTTGCATTGCGCACCCAATGGAGCAGGATTCACGGTCACCGATGTACGGAACGGTTTGTCCATTGACCTGCCGTGGAAATTGGATGGGGGAGCGCGGATCAACGCACGCGTTTGGGAGGATGAAGTGGAACTGCTGCCGGGAACTGAGCCGGTGCACCGATGGTTCAGCGAAGCGCTGCAGCGTCCATTGCGCTTAGCCTACATGCCCGACAGCACGGTGCGCGCCACCGACCCGAAGTATGCGGAAGCCAGCGTGGCCCTCAACGACGCCTTCCCCGCGTTGATCATCTCCCAAGCCTCGCTGGATGACTTGAACGCACGCTTGGAAACGCCGGTGCCGATGGATCGCTTCCGCCCGAATTTCGTGGTCTCAGGCGGACAGCCGTTCCAGGAGGATGGCTGGGGGCGGTTTGCCATGGGGGATGCACCCTTTCAAAACGTAAAGCCGTGTGCGCGCTGTGTGATCCCCAATACGGACCAGCAGACGGGTGGTCGCCAACAAGAGCCGCTGCGGACATTGGCCGGCTATCGTTCCGATGGCAACAAAGTGCTCTTCGGCGTGAACGCGATCTTTGAGGCCGGTGGTTTGGTGAACGTGGGGGATGTGGTTTCGATCGGATGATCTGATGACGCGTGTTCCCTCAAGGTCTCGCGAAGCGGACCTTGAGGCTTCAGGTACCCATGCCAAATGAATGGTCATGAACCGGGGCCTTGCGGTTCAGCATGGGGCGTGGTCCGTGGCTGTCCCGATGGACGCAGCGATGGGCGATCTGTAGCAGCCAAAAGGGTTCGTGGATGAAGGCCAGGTGAATGGAAGGATTGCTGCGGCTGGTTCTTCCTCTTTGTTCTCTTTGTGTCCTTTGTGTTCTTTGCGTCCTTCGCGTTCTTTGCGGTGCCATTTCGCAGTGGTGATCGCCACCCATGATCCACGCCATCCTCAACGACAAGGCCACCCGCCTGTTCATCATCCTTGGGTCGTTCTTCACGGCCAGCGCCATCGTGGCCGAGATGATCGGCGTGAAGCTCTTCCAATTGGAAACGGTGCTGGGCCTGGGCAAGGCGGATTTCACCCTGCTCGGCCAGCACCACCTCTCCTTTGTGCTGAGCGTAGGCGTGCTGCCCTGGCCTGTCATCTTCATCATGACCGACGTGATCAATGACTACTACGGTGTTCGCGGGGTCCGCTTTCTCACCATGATCACCGCGGCGCTCATCGCCTTCATGTATGTGGTGATGTGGTTTGCCATCCGCATGCCGCCCGACCTGGCCTGGTGGATCACAAGCAGTGCCAAGCAAGGCGTGCCCGACATGCAGGCGGCGTTCAGGAGCATCTTCGGGCAAGGCAACAACATCATCATCGGCTCGCTCAGCGCCTTCATCATCGGGCAGCTTGTCGACGCGCGCACCTTCCGGGGTTTCAAACGGATCACGGGCGACAAACGGATCTGGCTGCGCGCCACCGGCAGCACGCTGATCAGCCAGCTCATCGACAGCGTGGTGGTGACCTACGTGGCCTTCTGGCTCTTCAAGGGCATGCCCTTCGCGCAATGCACGGCCTTGGTGATCACGGCCTACTGCTACAAATTCCTCGTGGCGCTGCTGGCCACGCCGTTGATCTACCTCGTTCACGCCGGCGTGGAGCGCTACATGGGCAAGGAGAAGGCGGAGGCCATGCGCAATGCGGCGATGGTGCTGAAGGGGGAGCAGTGATCCCTCACTCCGCTGGCGACCAGTGCTGCACTTTATTGGCCACCGGCTTCAAGCTGCGCAAGTAGTCGTAGATCGCGCCGAGGTCCTGTTCCGTCATGCCGCCGTACATGGTCCACGGCATCACCGTTTGGAAATCACCCGCCTTCCAGTCCACGGTGATCGGCTTGTAGGTGCTGTCCGTGTATTCCGTGAACTTGCGGATGAATGTGGCCTTGTCCCATGCCCCTAGGCCGGTGAGCGTGTCCGGGGTGAGGTTTGCGGAGCGCACAACGGAACCATTCGGGAATTTGAACTCGAAGCCGCCCGCGAAGGGCTCTCCAATGGCTTTGCCATGGTCCATTTTCGTGTGGCATTCCCTGCAGGCTGAGGCGTTCACCAAGTATGCGCCGTATGCCGGATCGCCCGCCATGGGCAGATCCATCGGATGCGCTGTATCCGGTATGGTGTGCAGGATGATGTTCATGGGGAAATCGGCCTTGGAGTCCTCCGGATGGCTTTCGATCGGTGAAAGGGTGCGTAAATAAGCGATGATGCTGTACACGTCCTCCGTAGCCAATTTGTTGTAGTAGGGGTAGGGCATGACCGGGAAGAACGGATGGCCATCCTTGCTGACCCCGCTGGTTATGGCGCGGTAGAGGTCACCGTCGCTCCAGTCCTTCAGGTGGAACGGCGTGAGGTTCTTCGATACGAAGCGGCCGGGAAAATTCATCATCTGGTCGAACACCTCACCGCCCTTGCCCAAAGAGCCCGGCTCTATGGGCCCTGAAAACTTGCTCCAGTCGCGTGAGCTGTGGCAGTCGATGCATACCGTAACATGGTTGGCCAGGTATTGGCCACGGGTCACGCGCTCCGGCGTCAGTTCCACCTTCAGGTCCTTTGGTGCCGGAATCTTCGGCAAGGCTTGGGTGATGTAGGTGATGCCGCCTGCAAGGACAAGGAGGATGACGAGCAGGAGAACGCCAATGACCTTCAAGAGCTTCTTCATGGGTGGGGTGCCTGCGGAAGGCGATGTGGTTGGGTGGATTTAGGCGAAAAGTAGGGCGACCTTAAAAGGTCTGGCCGGTTCATGGATAAAATAGTTGGATCATGCACTGATTGTGGTCATGGGTGGGCCCCTGGAAGGAGATGATCTGGAACCGTCTGCTGAAAGTCCGCCGCATCTTTGCATTGCAGCACCGCTCCGTATGTTTCCCGGTGTCGCGGAGAAATGGCCAAAAAGCGCATCACCAAAAAGGACCTGCTGAAGATCGAGCGGGCCGCCGTGCGCGAGGAGCGCAAGGAGCAAGGCGCGCTGGACGGCCGCTTCCGTGAAAAGGTGGAGAAGAGCAGAAAGACCTACACCCGGAAGGTGAAGCACAGGAAGAAGGAGAAGTGAGCGATCACCGTTTCCGGAGCTTCACCACCACGCTTTTGCTGGCCGGAGTGCCGCTTTTCAGCGCCTTCTGTTCCAAGGGAACCAGCACATTGGCCTCGGGGAAATAAGTGGCCACACAGCCGCGTGCAATATCATAGGGCACCACAAGGAAATCGGTTGCCACGCGCTGCGTGCCGCCATGCTCGTTCACCAAATCCACGCGCTGCTTGGCCGCCAATCCCTCGCGGGCCATGTCATCGGCGTGCATCATCACCACACGCCGCTCGCCGTGGATGCCGCGGTAGCGGTCCTCCAAACCGTAGATGGTGGTGTTGAACTGGTCGTGTGTGCGGATGGTCATCATCAGGTACTCGTCCGGCGCCAGCTTCCAGTCCGCGGGCGGATCCACCATGAAGTGTGCCTTGCCGCTCGGTGTAGTAAAGTTGGCACCTTGGCGCGCACCGTTGGGCAACAGAAAACCTTCGGGCTTGCGTACCCGCCGGTTGAAGTCCGC
>CALMYC010000129.1 GCA_937873385.1 uncultured Flavobacteriales bacterium
CTTGGCAAAGACCCGTAACGGCTGGCGAACCTTGGCCGGTGCCCGGTTCCGGGGACCAGTTGTACACCAACGTGCCAACTCCGCCGGATGCAGTGACGGTGGCGGTGCCTTCGCATTGGTTCCAGCAGTCGCCGCCCACCGTTGCAATGCTGGCCGTGATCGGCGTACCCTGCGCCACGATGAAATTGAGCGTGGTATCGCAACCTCCGCTGGACACGATGACCTGGTAGCTTCCCGGGCAAAGGTTGGCGGCCATGGCACCGCTGCCGGCGGTGGCCGGTGTCCATGGATCGGGGTAGGATCCCTGGCCGCCCGATGCAGTTTGCGAAATGGAGGCGGTGCAACCGCCGTTGCAGCTTTCATTGACCACAGTCGAAGCCACGTCCAGGGGGGCCGGTGCATCAATGGTAAAGGCGATGGTGGTGTCGCAACCTCCGGCATCAGAGACGGTCAATGTACCTGCACCGGCACACAATCCGCCTACGCCCGGAGTTCCCTGCCCACTGCCCGGTTCAGGGGACCACGTGTACGTGTACAAGGGGGTGCCGCCGCTCACCACAGCGATCGCGGATCCATCGCAGATGCCAGGACAACTGACGGGAGAACCTGTCAGGAAGACTTCCAACGGGTTGGCCGCCTGGATGGTGAAGGTGCGCACTTGTTGGCAGCCGTTCGCATCCGTGACCGTCACGCCCCATGCACCGGCACAGAGCTGTGATGCGGTGGCCGTGCCTTGGCCTTGCGGGGGTGCGGGCGACCACACATACACATAACCGGGAGTGCCGCCCGAAGCGATCACCGTGGCCGTGCCGTTGCAATTGTTTCCGCAGCTCAGGTTTGTTTGGCTGCCACCCAGCATCAGCGCCGGTGGTGCGTTGATGATGAAGTTGATCACCGTATCGCAGCCGGCGGCATTGACCACGGTCACGGATCCTGAACCCGCACAAAGCCCGGTGGCCGTGGCCGTGCCCTGTTCGCCACCCGGTGCAGGTTGCCAATTGAAGGAGAGCCCGGAAAGGTCGCCGGTGACCGATGCCGTCCCATCACAAGCATTGGAGCAACCGGCGGGCGTCGTTCCCAAGTTCACGTTGATGGGTGGCGGCTGGCCAATGACATAGGCGAAAGTCGTGTCACATCCGCCGCTCGCCACAGTGACCTGGTAGTTGCCGGGGCATAGGTTTGATGCAACAGCACTGTTCCCAGCGGAAGCAGGGACCCAACTATAGGCATATGCACCGCTGCCTCCGGAAGGCGTCAATGCTATGGAACCGTCGCAACTCCCGCTGCAAGTGGCGTCATTTACCAGGGCGGAAACATTGATGGGTTGCGGTGCATCAATGGAAAAGCTGACGGTCGTGTCGCAACCGGCTGCATCAGAGATCGTCAGTGTGCCAGCCCCTGGGCACAGGCCGCTCACGCCCGGCGAGCCTTGTCCGCTAGCCGGTGGCGGGGCCCACGTGTATGTGTACAGTGGTGTTCCGCCACTGGCCACAGCCTGCGCACTGCCATCACAAACCGATGGGCAACTAGCCTGGGTCAACGTCAGGAATACATCCAAGGCAGGGGGAGCGGTGATGCTGTACGTGCGCACCTTCTGGCAGCCGTGTGAATCCGTCACGGTCACGGTCCAGGTACCGGCGCAGAGCTGTGAAGCCGTGGCCGTGCCTTGGCCTTGCGGGGGTGCGGGCGACCACACGTAGGAGTATCCTGGCGTGCCGCCAGTTGCCGATACCGTTGCCGTTCCGTTGCAGGTCCCCCCGCAGGTCACGTTGGTCTTGGTGCCTGTCAACACGATGGGCGGAGGTTCGGTGATGGTGAACTGCAGCGTGGTATCACATCCGTTGGCATCCGTGATGGTGAGGCTCCACGCGCCTGCGCAAAGGCCACTGACCGCCGATGTTCCGTCGCCCGCAGGATTTCCGGGTTGCCAATCATAGCTCAGCACACCCGTGCCCCCCGATGCGGTGACGGACGCTGACCCATCACACTGGCTGGCACAGCTGGTATTGTTCACCGCGAGCGAGGAACTGATCGGTGGCGGAGCGGAGATGATGAATTGCACCGTGGTATCACAACCTCCGGCATCCGCTATAGTAACGCTGTATGGACCGGGACACAATTGCACGGCGTTCGGCGAACCCTGGCCGATGACGTTCGGCGTCCATGTATAGGTAAGCACACCTGAGCCGCCCGTGGCCGGTGCACTTGCAGTGCCATCGCAGTTGGAGGCACAGGTTGCATTGGTCCTGGACGGCGACGGAACGATCGCCGGCGGGGCGGCAATGGTGATGGCCAATGCAGTGTCGCAGCCAGTCGCGTTGTCCGTGATGGTGACCGTGTAAACACCTGCACAAAGTCCGGTGGCTGCGGCACTCCCTGCACCACCTCCCGGAGCTGGCGACCAGTTGTATCCATAGGAGCCCGACCCACCGGTGGGGGCCACTGTTGCGGAGCCATCACATGTGGCACCGCAGGAGGCATCCACATGCGTGGCATTGGGCACGATGGGCGGCGGCTGGCTGATCTGGAACTGCAAGGTGGTATCGCATCCATTTGCATCCTGGATATGTACGGTATAGCTGCCGGCACAAAGCCCGGTCACCGTGGCAGTACCATCACCGGCCGGATTGCCCGGCCCCCAGTTGTAGGTGAAACTTCCGGTCCCCCCCAATGGTGCCACGTGCGCCGTACCATCACAGGCATTCGCGCATTGCACATCGGTTTTCGTGAGATTCGGCTGGATGGGCTGGACCGGGTAGTTGAACGTACTGTCGAACGCGCAATTGTTGGCATCGGTCACGTGCAGGTTGTTGGTACCCGGACAGAGCTGGTTGAAGCTGGCGCCGGTGCCGGCTCCATTGTTCCACGAATAGCTGTAGCCCGGCACGCCACCAACCGCAAAAACGGTGGAAGAACCGTTGCACACGCCTGCGCATGTGGGCGGCATGGTGCCGGTGAAGATGACGCTCAGCAACGCTGGGTCCGTGACTTGCACCGTTGTGGCACAACTCACGCCTTGCCCCTGGTCGGTCACGATCACGATCTGGTTGCCCGGGCATACGTTGTTCCAAATGGCCGCGGAAGGCCCGCCGACCCAGGTATATGCGAAGGGCCCCACGCCACCCGTTACCACCACGCGGACCTGCCCGTTGCACACGCCGTGGCAGCTCACGCCGAAGCCGTTGTAGTTGCTCATCAATTGTGCATCAATGATGAACGGCGTTTGCCCCACACCGGTGGCGCATACATTCTGTGCCCTCAGCTCCTCCGCTTGGGCGATGGCTGCGGTTCCCCATTCCACCCTGGAGCCGGCCACTAGCAAGGTTGAGCTTCCCGCATCCACCACGGCACGCGCATGCCCATGTTCAAATCCTTGTGCCAAAAGCACCACGGAACTGCCCGCCATCAGTTTTGCGCCTTGCCCGGCCATGTGCAGGGTCCCGGCCCGGAGCATGTTTCCGTTGGTGACCAGTGTTCCCTCCACGATCCGCAATGCACCGCTTTCGCCGAGCACCAGATCACTGCGCATGGACCACGTCCCCCCTCCGCTGAACACCACATCGCCCGACAGGGGAATGCCATGCAAGTCCAGTTGCGGGATGCCCGTCCGGGGCAACAATTCCATGGTACCGGGCCAGGACCAGGCCACATTGCCCTTGACTTCCACATTCCCTGCAATGCGCAATCGCCCACCCGTTCCTTCAAGCCTCACTTGCCCCCTCCTGCCTTCCACGGACAGTGAGCCCACTTCCGCCGCCCTGGCCAAAACAACCCCCACATCGCCGGCCGCAGTGAAAACAAATGCATCATCCCCCGGACCGGGTACAGCTGCACCGCCGGCGCCGCCATCCGTGGCAGACCAGTGTGCACGATCATTCCAATGCCCGTTGCCCCCAACCCAATACCGGTGTTCCGCTTTGAGGGAGCCGAACGGCACAAGCATCAGTAGGACAAGTGCGAGCACGTGCGCGGAAAAGGGCCCGGCGGGGGGACTGCTCATTCGAAGATGGGGCATCGTACGATGGCTTTTTCGGGATCCAGGGGCAGGCAGGGATAGATCCCCAGGATGATCTCATGTGTATTGGCACCGCCAGACCGCAGGCGGCTGGTGGTCACGTCGTAGCTGTACCCGAGCGTGAAATACTTCAGGAAGGGCACCTTGAGCATGAAGGCAACGGCATCCTGGTTGCGGTAGGACACGCCAAGCCCCAGCTTCCGCCGGTACTCCATCATCACATTGATGTCCAAAGCCATGGGTGCACCCGGCGCAACTTTCACCAACGTGCTTGGCACCACACTGAACTTGCGATCGATGCGGTAGCGGTGGCCGATGCTGAAGATGTAATTCCGGGCCAGGCGCGTGTCGGTTCCCAATCCCTTCACTTTATTGCCCAGGGCCTGTTGCATGGAAAAGCCCGCCCAAGTGGATTTCCCGTACAACCAGATGCCGGGCGTGATGTCCGGATAGACCATCACGTTGCCGTTGTTGTTCAAGGCCGGGTCGCTGTTGTCCGTGGCGTACACGTCCCCCAGCGAGAGCTTTTCCTGCCTCACCCCCGCAAAGAAGCCGAGGGACATGAAGAAATCGCGCTTCATTTGAAGGTGATAGGCATAAGCGCCCTGGAACGAGGTGTAGCCCAGCGGGCCCGTGTTGTCCGCCTCCACAAACGCCCCGATGCCGTGGCGGTTTGCCTTGAAGGACTTCCCCTTGGGCTTGATGGTCCCCATTACCGTGGCCCAGCCCGTTGTAGGCGCTCCCGGGAAACCCACCCATTGTTGCCGGTATCCCAGGCGCACATCAATGCAATCCTTGCTGCCCGCCACCGCCGGGTTGATGGCGAACATGTTGAACACGTATTGCGTGTACTGTGCCGTTTGTTGGGCAGCCGCCGGGGTGCAGGCCAGAAGGGCGATCAGTGCGGCGTTGCGCATCATCTCACAATAGTGACGTAGCCGGTGTAGGGGTCCGAACTGCCCTTCAGGTCGTTCACACGGATGTACCAGTAGTACGTGGCGGTAGGCAGGCCGGCCCCGTCAAAGGGTTCCTTGTACCCAATGCTGTGGAAGACGCGCTGGCCCCAGCGGTCATACACCTCCACTTCCGCCTGGGGGTAGTCGCGCAACCCGGGGATCTCCCAGGTATCGTTGATGCCATCCCCGTTCGGCGTGAAGGTGTTCACCGGTGTGATCAACTTGACCACCTCCACGGTCACCTGGTCCGTATAGTTGCAGCCATTGATCGTCGTGGTCACCGTGTAAATGGTGGTGCCGCCGGGCCGAGCAATGGGGTCGGCCACGGCGTCGCCGCTCAGTCCGGATGTTGGGCTCCACAAGTAGGTGGTACCGCCCGTTGCGTTCAGTTGGGCGCTGCCGCCTTCGGGGATCCGCTGGTCCGGTCCGGCATCGAAATCCACGTTCACAACGTCCACGCCCGGCCCGCTCACCGTGATGTTGAACGGGCATTCCGCCGTGGAAAGGGCGCCGAAGGTGGCCCCGGACACCATGATCCAGTACGTGGTTGCCGGTGCCAGCACCCCGGTGGTGGTAGTGGTGAAGTCCACCGAATCGGTCCCACAGGGGCTCACAGTGGAGAAGCTGGCGGGGGTGCAACTGCCGTCGCCACTGAGGATCACGGCGCTGAGCCCGTTGCTCATGGTGGGCACATTGGGGCATTGGATCCCCGAAATGGCCACTGATACAGCACCCCCGAGGCTATTGGTGGTGAAATGGTACCAGACCGAATTACCGCCGGGTTGGCAAAAAGCGGGAATGCTGTTTGCCGCACCCCCATTATTTCCGGCCAAGGTTTGTTGGGCGCACAGGTTTGCCGCATGGGCGCAATCATCGTTGGCGGGCTGGGCCAACAGCTGGTTTGCGAAGAGGGCAAGCAGGAATAAGGTGGCACTACGGGGCGCGTGCATGGGCACTTTGCGGGTTGCGCCGAAGGTAGGCCGCCACCTTCCCCCCATTTGGTGCATGGTGCGCAGTTTCACACACGCAACTGTTGGTGCCACGCACATCTGCGCGGTAGTAGCCCCACCAGGAATCGAACCTGGATCTAGAGTTTAGGAAACTCCTATTCTATCCGTTGAACTATGGGGCTGGGGAACGGGCCGCGAAATTAAGCCTCCCGGGGGATGCGGCAATGGTGCTCCACTGCATGTTCGGTGCCCTTTGGGGCCGGAAAACCCAAGGGCCATGCGGAACACCGGTGAAACACGGTGCATCCGGACACACTGCGCACTGAAGGTCTGCCATTCCCCGCGGAGCCGGTTCCATGGGCCCTTCCGCTTGCACGGCACGGGGTTGAAGGCCATGGCGGACCTGGAATGGCCGGCCATGCCGGAGGGTGGCGTATTTCGGCACGGATGCCGTGGAGACCGACTGTGAGCGGCAAGTGGTGGTGACGAACCTGCAATTCGAGATCAAGCATCAAGCGGGGTTGCCCATGGCCAGGCCGTGTTGCCATTGCTGCAACCCATGTGCGGCAAGGACAAACACGCCATTTCGCAAGGACTGGTGCGGCATGTCCATGAGTTCCGGGACGGAATGGCGGTGCGGATGCGGACCTTGCATTGAAGTGACTACAAGTACGGCCGCGCGACCTCCCGTCGAACGCATGTTGCAGGATATGCCTGAACAATTACTTTTGGCTGGTTCCGGATCAATCAACCCTGCTCCCGTTCTCACACCCATTCCACATGAAGAAGTTTTTTACGCTGCGTGCGGTCGGCCTATTTGCCGTTGCCCTGGCCATCGGCCAAGCTTCAGCCCAAGTCAACCTCTACACACAGGATTTCGGGGCCGGCACTTCATTTCCAACAGGTTGGTCCAATTCCGGATCCCCGGCATGGACAATAGCAAATACGGGATCATCCGATAATGCGGGGGCTTCCGGGGGGTCCCAAGCGCGATCAGGAAATGGAAATGGCACCTCTACCCTGACATTCTCCAATTCGCTCTCCACTGTTGGCTATTCAAATATCACGGTGTTCTATGGGGGAAGGCGTACAAGCACGCAAGGTGCGGTAACATTCCAATGGAGCCCGAATGGTTCCACTTGGAACAACGTCGCCTTCACCGATGTAGTCGCCAATGGTACATGGGTTTGGGTCAATGGAGGCACGCGTATTTCGCTTCCCGTCGGGGCTGAAGGAGTAACGAACCTCAGCTTTAGGTGGACCTTGACCAATCCGGTTTCATACAGGATTGATGATTTCACTGTGGAAGGAACAGTCTCCTCCGGTCCCGCTCTTACCGCCACCGCCCTCACCGCCTTCGGCGCGCAGTGCATCAATGGCACGTACGGCCCCAACTCATTCACCATTACCGGCAGCTCCCTCACCAATGCGAACGTAACGGTGGGCGCGCTTTCCGGCTTCTCCTATAGTACCACGGCCGGCGGCACCTACACCAGCAGCCTTTCACTCACCCAGCCGGGCGGGGCTTATTCGCAGGCCATCTACGTGAAGTTCACGCCCGTGGCGGTGGCCTCCTACAATGGCAACATACCGGTGGGCGGCGGCGGCGCCAGCAGCATCAACGTAGCGGCTTCCGGCAGCGGCATAAACACGGCGCCCACGGTGGCCACGGGCGCGGCCTCGGCCATCACCAGCTCCTCGGCCACGGTGGCCGGCACGCTGAACACCGCCAGTTCCTGCGGCACGGTTACCGCTTATGGCATTGAGTACAGTACCACGCCGGGCTTCGCCAACGGCAGCGGCACCGCCGTGGCCAGCACCAACCTCAGCGGCACCAGCTTCAGCAGCGCCCTCAGCGGGCTTGACCCCTGCACCGTGTATTACACGCATGCCTACGCCACCCGGGCTTCCGGCACCACCTATGGCAGCCAGGGCACCTTCACCACGGCCGTGATCGCCACCCCGACAGCCACCGCAGCCACGGGTGTGTTGGCCAACAACTTCACGGCCAATTGGGGCGCTGTGGCAGGGGCTACGGGATACTATTTGGATGTGAGCACCAGTCCGACGTTCGGCACGCCGGGCGGGCAGTTGGTGGGGTGGAACTTTACCAGTGCCACCACCACGGCCACAAGTGGCATTCCCGCCAATGCAACCAAGTCCATCAGCACAACAGCCGCCGGTACCTTAACCTATTCAGCACCAAACAATCAATTGTACACGGACGGATGGGACGCTGGCGCGAACACCAAATACTGGCAAATAAGCCTTGTGACCACGGGCTACTCAACCCTCACCCTCTCCTCGATCCAGCAGAGTTCCAACACCGGCCCGAAAAACTTCAAGGTTCAATACCGCATTGGCACCGGTGGTGCATGGACGGACGTACCCAGCGGTACGGTGAACGTGGCCAATGAAATCACCACCGGCGTGCTGAACAACTTGGCACTTCCCGCTGCCTGCAACAACCAGCCCGACGTGTATTTGCGTTGGATCATGACCAGCAACACCAGCGTGAACAACTTTACCGTGGCAGGCTCGGGCACCAGCCGCATCAGCGCCATTTCGGTGGATGCCATTGCCGCCCCGAGCTTCGTCCCCGGCTACAACAACCTTTCCGTGGCGGGCACCAGCCAATCGGTTACCGGCCTGGCCAGCGGCACCACGTATTATTACAGGGTACGAACCGCAGCTGCGAGCTGCACCTCGGCCAACAGCAACGTGATCACGGTGACCACGGCGGTAACCGGGTGCCTGGATCCCTTGGCGGACAACTACAACCCTGCCGCCACCATTGGCGACGGCAGCTGCACCTACTGCACCCCCACCATAACCTATAATGCGCCCACGCCCACCCCGATCGTGATCGGCACCGGCATTCCCGACCAGAACATGGCCGTTTCCACGGATTGCCGCAACATCAAGATCGGCCTGAGCGCGTTCAACCGCTATGTGGGGGCCATCATCCCCTCCAGCAACGTGTACACCACCACCACCGGGCACAGTCCAACCAGTGTGAGCGACCCCACGCCTGACCCTGTAATGGCGCGCTGGAACCTGCTGGGCACCATCGACCTGGGCACCTTCGATTTCACCAAGGTGAACGTGTTCCTGGATTTGGATTTCGACCCGGCCACCACGCCGGTTTGGAATACGGTGAACCTCAGCCAGCAGATGATCGCCAACAGCATGGGCGGGCTCCACGTGTATCAAGCTTCGGAAAACCTGGCCTCTCCGTTTTGGGCCGTCGCTTTCCCGGGCATCTCCTTCAATCCTGACGTGCCCGGCATCTACGATGTGCGCGTGCGCTTGAATTCCACCTTTTCTGGGCAGTCGCTGGGATCACTCTCCATCCAAGTGGTGGTGCAGGAACCTGAAATAACCTATTACAGCCAAGCCAACGGCAACGTTTCCGATCCCATTTGGGACGTGGTGCCATCGGGCACAGCCGGTGCGGCCACCTTTTCAGCCTCCGCGAACATGGTGGTGCAGAATGGCCACACCGTGACCAACACGGCTAACGCGGATATTAAAAGCCTGACAGTGGATGCTGGCGGTACGCTGGTCCTGAACGGCACCACCACCCTGACCGTGCATGGCGATGCAGCCACCTTCGACGGAAGCCTGACGGCAGCCACCAACAGCACGCTGAAGCTGGCAGGCCCTTCCATCCTGGAAAGTCTGGGCGGCCCCCTGAACCTGTGGAACTTGACGATAAACACGCCGGATGGCACCCTCACCGATGCCACCATCAACATCCGCGGCACCCTGCAACTGGATGACGGTGAATTCGATGCTTCACTTGGCAACCTCACCCTCACCAGTGCAGCCAGCGGCACCGGCCGCCTCGGCCCCGTGGCCAGCACCGCCAGCTACACGGGCAACCTCACCATGCAACGGTACATTCCCGGCGGCCATACCAACTGGCGCATGCTCGCCAGCCCGGTAACCGGAGCCACTGTGAGCCATTGGCAGGACGACTTCATCACCGCCGGATATCCCGGATCGCAATACCCCACCTTCGACAGCCCCACGGGCAGCGGCATCCTGTGGCCCAGCGTGCGTTGGTACAACGAAGCCAACACATACGCCTTGGCGGATTCCGGCATCACGGGCGTGAGTTCCAACACCCAAGCTTTGGCGGCGGGGCAAGGTTTCCTCGCATGGAGCGGCGACAACCTCTTTACCACACAAGCCTTTACGGTGGACGTTACCGGCGCACCCATCATCGCGCAAAGCCCCATCACCCTGCCCATGAGCTACACCTCTTCGGGCACGTTGGCTGCCGATGGCTGGAACCTGGTGGCCAATCCCTTGCCCAGCCCCATCGACTTCACCCTGCTGAGCCGCGGAGCCGATGTGGAGAACGCCTATTGGATCTTCGACCCTGTTTCCGGAAACAATCGTGCCTGGACCAATGGCGTTGGCCAAGGCGGCCTCAACGGCAAGATCCAGAGCAGCCAAGGGTTCTGGGTAAAGGCCGACGGGGCCAACGTCACCACCACCATTGATGAAGCAGCCAAGGTGAACCAAAGCGGCGGCGGCACCTTCGGCGGCGACCAGGACCCGTTGTTGCCGATCTTGAACCTTTCCATCGCCAGCAACCTGAACACATACAGCGACGAAACCACGATCGCATTCACGCAGGGCACCCCGGCATACGACAACATCGATGCGCTCAAAATGACCTTCAAGACCATTGGTGCCCCGCAGATCGGCGTGATGAGCAGCGACGGGCAACAGCTCGCCGTGGACTTCTTCGGCAACTACACCACCGCCGTCCAGATCCCCCTAAAGGTGGACGTGGACGTAACCGGCACCTACACCATCACCGCCAGCATGGCAGGCATCAACAGCCTTTCCTGCCTCAGCCTCACCGACCTGCAGACCGGCGCCGTTACCCCGCTCACCGACGGGGCGTCGTACAGCTTCGCCATCAATGCCAATGCGGATGCAAGCCAAACACGTTTCGTGATCAATGCCACGGCTCCCCTGCCCTTCTACAATGAAGCAGCCCTGTGCCACGACCAGGAAGGGCGCGCCACCGTGGTGGTGGATGCCGGCCCAGTGAACATCACCTGGACCGATGTCTTTGGCAATGTGATGCTCCAGCAGACCGTAGCGGACGGTATAGCAGAGTTTGATGCCCTGGCCGGCAATTACCAGGTCCACATCACCCCCGGTGGTGCCTGCGGCGAACTTGCCACGGACTTCACCATCACCGCACCGGATGCCATTGGCAGCGATGTGCTGCAAACGGCCACCTCCTGCCCAAACAGTGCTGACGGAAGCGTGGAGATCGCCATGGTGACGGGTGGCACCGCCCCGTACAGCATGCTATGGAGCAATGGAGCCATCGCCAACAGGATTACCGGGGCGGCCGGCACCTACACGGGCACCATCACGGATGCCGCGGGCTGCACCAGCACGGTGAACGCCACCATCCCGGCCGGTGAAGGCGCCATTGCGCAGTTCAGCACCTCCGGCGGAACGCTGGTGGTGAACACGCCGGTGCAGTTCACCAACGGCTCCGTAATGGCGGACAGCTACACTTGGGACTTCGGTGACGGCAGCACCAGCACCGAAAGCGATCCGGCCCACAGCTACGCACTTCCCGGCACCTACACCGTAACGCTCACCGCCACAGGCGGCGATTGCACCGGCAGCTTCACGATGGAGATCACCGTGGAGATGGGTACCGGCATCAGCGCGATGGATGGCAGCGGAGCACTGGCCGTATGGGCCACACCGGACCACTTGGTGATCGCGCACTCCTTCGGCAATGCCCCGGTGGACGTGGCCGTGTTCGATGCCACGGGAAGGCAGGCGATGGGCCGCACAGCCATCATGAAGCCGGAGCGCATCACCCTGAACGACCGCAGCCTGAACACCGGCGTGTGGTTTGTGCGCGTAACCAGCGGCGATGTGCAACGGACGTTCCGGGTGCCGTTGGTGCGGTGAGCGCGACCGATTCCAACTTGAAAGGGCCGTCATTTGTGACGGCCCTTTTTCTTAGTGCCGACTGCGGTTGCAGTCACGTCCGCGCGCGTTGCAAACGCGAGCGAATTATGCGATGTCCTCGTTTCAGCGGCCCGATCCAACATCGGGAGCAAGCCCTTGCTGATCCATGAAATTCTACGAAAGCAACCAGTGGTCAGCGCCTATGTTCCTAACGCGGGCGAGTGGTGTGCCTATGTGCCAGCCTGACCAAGGTGCCATAAGTGGAAGATCCCGTAAAAGCCACTTCCCCCTTCCGGTATAAAAAACCATCCGATCTGCGTGCCCTTCCCGCAGGTGGGATGCGGCATTCTCCGCATGACAGCGCCGATGAAGTCATTGCCGCCGTACGGCGAACAACGCAACGCCTTTCTCGTAACGCCCCGCGAAAAAATGTTTTATCCTGCCTCACGGCAAGTCGCGCATTTTGGGATGACCCCTACCTTCCGTATGGGACAAGGCCAATGTCCGCCCGTTACTTCACCATGAAGCGCTTCGCTCCGCTACCGCCATTCTCATCCGTGATCCGAATGGCATAGACGCCGGAGGCCATGCCTTCCAGATTGAAGATTTCCTCATACACCCCGGGTGAGCGGTTGCCCAGATCACGGGTCCAAACGGTACGCCCTGCGCCGTCGATGAGCGTGGCCATCAATTTGCCCGAGGCTCCGAAACGGACATGTGCCACATCCGTGGCCGGAACAGGGTACACCTCGATGCCGATGTCGTTGGCCAATGCTTCCGCAATGCCCACCATGGAGGGCTCCGGCATCATGGTCTGGGAATTTGAACTCCCGTTGGTCACATCATCCACGATCATCAACAACGGGAAGGTCAGTCCAGGTTTGAAATAGTAGTATTCATGCGTAAGCCAGGTGACATTGATGCCTTGGCCAACGTCCTGGCCGCTGTGCGTGCGCTTGATGCGCAGCACGTTTGTGAAGGTGCCGAAAGGCATGACCAAAGTGCCATAGCCGTCCCCATCCAGCACCACTTGCGCCGTGCGGGTGAACGGGGTGCCCAAATTGTCCCCGGTACAATTGGCGCTGGTGGTTTCCGACTGGTTGTACGTGAATGGATACTTGAAGTACCGGTAGCCGGGGTTGCAGTTCATGCTGCCGAAGAATGAGGTATAACCCACAATGTCCAAGCCACCGGGTCCATCGAGGAAGTAATTGTAGATCCCCTGGCTCGAATAGGCCAGGTTGGCGGTGGGGAATGACAATCCATTGGGTGTTGCTGCCGCTGTGGAATACACCCAGTTTGTCGTGGAGCTGAACAACAAGTCAGCGTGGTCCTCAGTTCCGCCGGTCCAGCTCGGATGGGGCGTATTCACCGGGCCGTACCGGAATGCCACGGTCGTTCCCGGAGCGACGCTGGCACCTCCAACGGGAAGTACAGGCTGGGCAGAAAGGCCGCAAGTCATGGCGGCGAAAATTCCAAGAGTAAGGGTTGTTCGCATCGGATGGGGGGCATTTGATCGGTTGAAAATAGGGTTCTTCAACGAATGGCGGATTTTGCCGTTGACCATGCTCCCTATTTCATCCTCGCCGCGCTACAAACGCGGCCAAGTGGGATGAACTCTCCACGCCTGACAACTGGCACCTGACAACTGCACACAACAAGCAACAACCGCACTACCGCACCTCCACCCCGGCCGGCACCTCCCGCCCCGGCTGCACAAACACCAACTTTCCATCCGCATCCTCGGCCATCAGCACCATGCCCTGACTTTCCACGCCGCGCATTTTGCGGGGTTCCAAGTTGCAGAGCACCAGCACTTGCTTGCCGGGCAATTCCTCCGGGATGAAGTGTTGCGCGATGCCGCTGACGATGGTGCGCGGAGCTTCCTCGCCCACATCGATGGAAAGCTTCAGCAGCTTATCGGCCTTGGGCACGCGCTCAGCGGCGGTGATGGTGCCCACACGCAGGTCCAGCTTGGTGAAATCCTCGAAGGCGATGGCGGCCTTTGTCTGCGCATGTTGATGATCTGCGCTGAGTGGAGCAGAAGGACCCACTGCAACCGGCTTGTTCTCCATGGGTTCATTGGCTTTCAGGCGTTCCACTTCCGCGGCGACCTCCGCATCGGTGATGGGCTTGAAGAGGTGTTCCGGTTGGCCGATGGGCGCACCGGGCACGATCAGTCCTTCGCGCAGCGCATCGGCCCATTTCAATTCACCTAAGCCCAGCATGGTGCGCAGCTTCTGCGCCGTGAACGGAAGGAAAGGCTCCAGCACCACGCTCATGGCCGCGGCGATCCGCAGGCCGTTGAAGAGCACCGCTCGCACGCGGTCGGGATCGGTCTTCTCCAGCTTCCACGGCTCGGTGTCGGTGAGGTATTTGTTGCCCAAGCGGGCGGCGCTCATGGCCGTGGCCAGTGCATCCCGGAAACGGAACTTGTCAATTTCCTCCGCCACTTTTCCCGGGATGGCGGAGAGCTCGGCCCAGAGCACCGTGTCCTGTTCGCCCTGCGCCGTGTTGGAGGCCGCGGGTTCTGGCACTTTGCCGTCGTAATACTTGTTGCAGAGCACGAAGACGCGCTGCACAAAGTTGCCGATGATGGCCACCAGCTCGTTGTTGTTCTTGTCCTGGAAATCCTTCCACGTGAATTCGCTGTCCTTGAACTCCGGCAGGATGGTGGCCAGCGCATAACGCAGCTCATCCTGGCGGCCGGGCCAGCGCTCAATGTACTCATGCAACCAAACGGCCCAGTTGCGGCTGGTGCTCAGCTTGCGGCCTTCCAGGTTGAGGAATTCGTTGGCGGGCACGTTCTGCGGCAGGATGAAACCGCCGTGCTCCTTCAGCAGGATGGGGAAGATGATGCAATGGAACACGATGTTGTCCTTGCCGATGAAGTGCAGCAAGCGCGTGTCTTCGGCCTTCCACCATTTTTCCCATTCGGTGCCGTGATCAATGGCCCATTGCTTGGTGGCGCTGATGTAACCGATGGGCGCATCGAGCCATACGTAGAGCGCTTTGCCTTCGGCACCGGGCAATGGCACGGGCACGCCCCACGCAAGGTCGCGCGTCATGGCGCGGGGGCGCAGGCCCTCCTTCAGCCAGCTGTTGCACTGGCCGAGCACTTGGGGCTTCCACTCGGCGGGATCATGCTGTTGCGCACCGTCCAGCATGCCGGTGTTGATCCACTCCTGCATCCATAGTTGGCTGCGTTCCATGGGCAGGTACCAGTGCTTGGTGGGGCGCAGTTCGGGGGTGCTGCCGCTGAGGGTGCTGCGCGGAGCGATGAGGTCCTTGGGGCTGAGCGCGCTGCCGCAACGCTCGCACTGGTCGCCGTACGCATCCGGGTTGCCGCAGTGCGGACAGGTGCCCATGATGTAGCGGTCGGCGAGGAATTGCTTGGCCTCCACGTCGTAGTACTGCTCTTCGGTGTTCTCGGTGAAAGCCCCGTTGGCGTTGAGCTGCAGGAAGAACTCCTGGGAGGTTTTGCGATGCAGCTCGCTGCTGGTGCGGTGGTAGATATCGAAGGCGATGCCGAAGTCGGCGAAGGCCTTGCCCATCATCGCGTGGTACTTGTCCACAATGGCTTGCGGGGTGGTGCCTTCCTTGAGGGCGCGCAGGGTGATGGCTGCGCCATGCTCGTCGCTTCCGCAGATGAAGAGCACCTCCTTTCCGCGCGCCCGCAGATTGCGCACATGGATGTCAGCAGGCAGGTATGCCCCCGCGATGTGGCCAATGTGCAAGGGGCCGTTGGCGTAGGGCAGTGCGGCGGTGACGGTAGTACGGGCGGGGGCTTTCATGCAAGCGGCAAAATTAGGCGGCAACCATTTGTCCGCATTCTTGCCTCACCACGTCCCGCGCTACCTTCGCGATCCCTTTCGGCGCAGCCTCCATGAAGAACACCCGCAATTTCTGCATCATCGCCCACATCGACCACGGCAAAAGCACCTTGGCCGACCGGCTGCTGCAGATGACCGGCACGATCGCTGACCGCGACATGCAGGCCCAGAACCTGGATGACATGGACCTGGAGCGGGAGCGCGGCATCACCATCAAGAGCAAGGCCATCCAGATGGACTACACGCTCAATGGCGAGAAATACCTGCTGAACCTGATTGACACGCCGGGCCACGTGGATTTCAGCTACGAAGTGAGCCGCAGCATCGCCGCGTGCGAAGGAGCGTTGCTGATCGTGGACGCCACGCAGGGCATCCAGGCCCAAACCATCAGCAACCTGTACCTGGCCTTGGAGCACGACCTGGAGATCATTCCCATCCTGAACAAGATGGACCTGCCCAGCGCCAACCCGGAGGAGGTGAAGGACCAGATCGTGGACCTGCTGGGCTGCAGGCGCGAGGAGATCATGTCGGCCAGCGGCAAAACTGGATCCGGCGTGGACAAGGTGCTGGAGGAGATCGTGCACCGCATCCCTGCGCCGAAAGGCGATCCGGCCGCGCCCTTGCAAGCCCTCATCTTCGACAGCGTGTTCAACTCATTCCGCGGCATCATTGCGTATTTCCGGGTGATGAACGGCACCATCCGCAAGGGCGAGAAAGTGAAGTTCTTCAACACCGGCGTGGTGTACGAGGCGGACGAGATCGGCGTGCTGAAGATGGACCTGCGACCCAAGCCGCAGTTGAGCGCCGGCGATGTGGGCTACATCATCAGCGGCATCAAGACCGCCAGCGAGGTGAAGGTGGGCGACACCATCACCCACGTGGAACGCCCGTGCGCCGCGGCGATCAAAGGCTTCGAGGACGTGAAGCCCATGGTGTGGGCGGGCATTTTCCCGGTGGACACGGACGAGTACGAGGAGCTCCGCGACGCCATGGAAAAGCTCAAGCTCAACGACGCCAGCCTCACCTGGACGCCGGAGAGCAGCGCAGCGCTGGGATTCGGATTCCGCTGCGGCTTTTTGGGCCTCCTGCACATGGAGATCATCCAGGAACGGCTGGAGCGTGAGTTCAACATGACGGTGATCACCACCGTGCCCAACGTGGGCTACATCGTCACCAAGAGCGATGGCGACGTGGTGGATGTCCACAACCCCAGTGAACTTCCGGAAGTGTCCCGGATCGAGAAGATCGAAGAGCCATACATCAAGGCGCAGGTGATCACCAAGAGCGAATACATTGGCTCGATCATGACGCTCTGCATCGAGAAGCGCGGCATCCTGATCGGGCAGAACTACCTCACCACGGACCGTGTGGAACTGAGCTTTGAGCTGCCGTTGGGCGAGGTGGTGTTCGACTTCTTCGACAAGCTGAAGAGCATCAGCCGCGGCTATGCCAGCTTCGACTACCACCCCATCGGCTTCAAGGAAAGCGACCTGATCAAGCTGGACATCCTGCTGAACGGAGAACGCGTGGACGCATTGAGCGCGTTGATCCACCGCGACCATGCCTACGAACTGGGCAAGAAGATGTGCAGCAAGTTGAAGGAGCTGCTGCCGCGCCAGCAGTTCGACATCCCCGTGCAGGCGGCCATCGGCGCGAAGATCGTGGCCCGCGAAACGGTGAAGGCCCTGCGCAAGGACGTGACCGCCAAGTGCTACGGTGGTGACATTTCGCGCAAGCGCAAACTGCTGGAGAAGCAGAAGGAAGGCAAGAAGAGGATGCGCTCCGTGGGCTCCGTCGAGATCCCGCAGGAGGCTTTCCTGGCGGTGTTGAAGTTGGATTAAGTTCCAACGCAGGGGTCCCGATGACGGTGACCCTGCGGGAACTTCAACCGTCCCAGCGCAGGGGGGGCCCGAGGCGGTTACCCTGGGGGGGACTTCGGTCCGTTTCATCGGATCCACCAAGCCACCCGTGGTGCAGCCGCGCCCCTTGGCTTGCGTGGCCATGCATGGAACAATACTTTCCGTGTAACCGGCGAGCACGCATCGCATCCAATGCCTGTCCATCAGATCAAACGGGACTACATCATGAAAAACATTGCAACAACCATTCAGCGGAGCGCAACCCTGATCGCGCTATCTGCTTTTCTGTACGCCGGTGCCTTCGCCCAGGACGCACCGAAGCTCACCGATCCGGAGATCGCACATGTCGGCGTAACGGCCAACCAGATCGACGTGAACTACGGGAAGCTCTGTCTGGAAAAATCCAGGAACAAGGACGTGCGCCACTTCGCCGAAACCATGATCAAGGACCACCAAGGCGTGATCAACCAAGCCAGCGACCTGGCCGCCAAACTGGGCGTAACGCCCAAGGACAATGCCGTGAGCAAGTCGTTGATGGAAGGGTCCGCCAGGACGACCAAGATGCTGAAGTCGCTTTCCGGCACTGCCTTCGACAAGGCATACATCGACAACGAAGTGGTTTACCACAAGGCCGTGATCAATGCCGTGAAGACCGTGCTGATCCCGCAAACGCGGAACGCCGAGCTGAGGAACTTGTTTGTTACCATCTCGCCCGTGCTGGAGGCACATCTCGCACATGCCGAAATGGTCCAAAAGGAATTCGCCGGCAAGCAATGACCACTTCCATTGGCGGCAGGGCCTACTTCCTGCTGACCGGCACCTGCTTGCTCGTGTTGGCCTGCGGAACTCCGGAGAAGAAGGTTGCGACGGAACCCGCGTACATCGCCGTGAAGGAAAAGGCCGCACCCACCACGGTGAGGGTCTCCATTGCGCAGATGCAGTTCAACCCGGCGGACCTGCATGTGCACGCCGGTGACACAGTGGTTTTCACCAACGATGACGTGGTGGACCATGACGTGACCGAGCTGCCGGACAGCGCGTGGAGCTCCGGCCCAATGCACCCCGGCAACACGTGGAAATGGATCGCCGACTCCACGGCTTACTACTTCTGCAGCATCCACGTGGTGATGCGCGGCACGGTAACCGTCAGGCCGTGACCAACCCACGGGATTCTTGAAGGGAGAAGGCCGCCCGCGTTGGGCGGCCTTCTTCGTTCGTGCAGCACGGGAAGGTCGCACAGGCAGGTCCCTACTCCACCACCCACCTGGCTGTCAACGCACGATGATCCATCCCGATACTTTGCAAGACGTACAGGCCGCGCGACCAGCTTGAGGTTTCGAACAAGTGCCGCCCGGTTTGTTCTTCCATCCGGGCCACCAACCGACCGTGGGCATCAACCACCTGCAGGTATCCCAATGGCTTCCCGTCCGTGCGTTCCACGGAAGCCGTGCCATTGCCGCATGCAACACGCAATTGACCGGCATGGTGCTCGGCAACATGTTGCGTACCGTCCGCGCAATCCACATAAAAGTTGAACGCCACCGCGGAAAGGGTGGTGAACACCAGCGGTGCCGTCGGTCCTTGTACAGCGTCGCCCAGACCGACCCCGAACTGGAGCTGTCCTCCGGTGGGTCCCTGGTCAGGCACCACCTCCATCAGGTAGTTGCCCGGAGGAAGGCACAGGGAATCGCTGTCGTACTGGGCGGCATCGGTGAGTTCGAACGTACCGGTGGCCACCAGGTCGCCCAAATGGCGGATGGTGTAGTGGAAGCTCCCCAACGCCAATGCTCCACCCGTGTTCTGGATCATGGCCGTTAGCGGCGCGCAGGGTGCTGGAGGGCAAAGGTTGAAGGTCATGGTCCAGCTGCAGGCCAAGTGCTGCCCGAACAGGGTCCAAAGCTCCAACGTGCCCGTGAACGGTGCATCCGGGACCACTGCGCCGGGCTGCATGGACAACGTGTGCCAACTTTCCGACCCGATGCCGAAAAAGTTCACCGTTTCCTTGGCCAAGGTATCCCCATTGGCATCCAGCAATACGAAGCCCGGATAGTCGAACAGCTGGCTGGTGGGGTTGAAGACATGCACCATCAGCGCGGTATCGCTGAAGGGGGCCCAGCTTACGCCGGCAAGCACGAGGGAATCGCATGCCGTGGCGGTGCCACCGGCAACGGTGAAGCTGTGCTGGGCAGCGGGGGCGGAATCATCCACCGCGCTGCCCACCACGGTGATCGTGTAGGTCCCGGCAGCCAGTTGGCCCAGGTTGATGATTTCCGTGTGGGGCACCAGGACGGGCAGACCGGTCCCCAACGATCCCGCGTGCACCTCTACTTGAATGCCGGATCCGGTGACGGATGCAAACGCGCTGGCCACGTACGCATCCGAGCTGGACAAATTGCCGGACAGGGAGAGGTGAACAGGGTCCAGAACAGTTGGTGCCGCAGGCTCCACGGTGATCTGGTCAATGAAAAAATAGGTCTGGCCCTTGCCGGCAAATGGCAAGATCAGTACAAATGCAACGGTGGGGAGCAAATGGTCAAGGCGCATCGGTCCGGGGTTGTTGGGACTAAGACGTTGCCTGCGCGGAAAATGATGCCTGACAACACTCCATGTAACTTTCACCGGCGATGCCCGTCCCACCCACAATCCAGGACCCGTGACGCTTCACGACTACAATACGGCAGTACACACCCATGCTGACGGGCTCTACCGTTTCGCGGTGAAGCACCTGCGCGACCTGGACAATGCCAAGGACGTGGTGCAGGAGAGTTTTGCACGGCTGTGGCAAAAGCTGGAGGACGTGGATGGCGGCAAGGCCAAGAGCTACCTCTTCACCACGGCACACCACATTCTGGTGGACACCGCGCGGCGCGACACCCGCAGCACCCGGATGGAGGAGCGGCATGAAGACCTGCGTTGGGGCACCCAATCGCCCCCGGACCTGAAGGAAGTGGTGGATGCCGCGCTGGCCACCTTGCCTGAAGTGCAACGCAGCGTCGTTCTGTTGCGCGACCTGGAGGGGTATAGCTACGAGGAGATCGCGGAACTCACCCAGCTGAACATCACCCAGGTGAAAGTGTACATCTACCGCGGCCGCACCGCCTTGAAGGAATACATCGGCAGCTTGGAGAACGTGCTATGAAGCTGGACCGGCACACATACGAAGCTTGGCTGCTGGACCGCTCCGATGGCAACTTGAGCCCGGATCAGGAGCAGTTGCTGGATGCATTCCTTCTGGCGAACCCGGACCTCGCCGCGCCAAAAGGAGCCTTGCCGCGATTGAAACGCGCCGGGGAAACATTCAACGGCAAGAAATCCCTGTTGCGTTCCTTTCCACCTGCAGGTGCGCCCGCGGCCGCAACACTGAACGATTTCCTCGCAGCGCATTTGGAAGGTGATCTTTCCGCGGAACAGGAAAAGCAACTGGAGCGCTACTTGTACGAACATCCGGAAGCCGCACGCGATGCAGCGGCGATGGCCAAGGCGAAAATGGTTGCGGCACCGATGCCCTTTGAAGACAAGCCCAAGCTGGAGCGGCATTTCCCCCCGTTTGGGATGCCGGATGCACATCGCCTCACCGATTTCCTCATCGCTGATGCGGAAGGCGACCTGGATGCGGAACAACAGTTCGCACTGGAACGCTACCTGGCTGCACATCCCGGTGCCCAGCACGAACAACGCCTCATTGCCGCTGCGCGGATACTACCGGAACCGGTGGGATACCCCTGGAAGAAGGAGATGCTGAAACGCGAGGTGCGCATACTTCCCTTGTGGCCCCGCTGGGCGGCTGCAGCCAGCATTGCGCTGCTGCTGGGGCTGGGCTGGTGGGCTTCCCGGAACAACCAACAACCCGCGGCCGGCCTTGCTCAGGCAACAATCCATGGCGCAACCGCCACCGCCCCCTCCGCTGCTGCAGCGGACGCGGTGCAAAATGGACAGCCTCCTGCAACCATCGGAGACAAAGGGCACCGCGCTGTGGCGGGACCGGCCGCACCGGCCCGCGTACACACCGTGCAACGGGCGCCGGCCTCCGCCTGCAACAAGCCCGAACCCGGGACCCCAACCGTACAGGAACCAACTCCGGATCCCGTGCTGCCTGATCCTCCGCCAGTGTTCAACAGCCGCTCAGGGGCACTTGCATCCACTTCCCCACAGGAACAACCGGCACCTGGGCCGCCAGGCGTTCCGGACGAAGCGGTCGCCACGGCCGCAGCCCCGGCCTCCCGCAGCCAGGAGCTCGGCGTCTATGTGGCGAACAAGCTGCGCGATGATGTGCTGGATGCGCCCCGGCGCCAGGCACGGCTGGACGGCAGTGATGCACTGGCCATGGCCGATCGCGCCATCAGCGCCATCAGCAATGGGCAAGGCGGCCTGCAGGTGCAGCGCAGCTCCACCCGGGAACGGTTCCGTTTCAGCCTCGGCCGGAACTTCTCCATCAGCGCAAGCCGGGGCCGCTAAGGGCCGTTCGCCCAGCACTTCGTCCGCCCATCACAAGTCGGGACCGATCTGTAACAAGTTCGGTCTTCCGGCTGTCTTAGCCCCAAACACCGGTCACGGACCAAAAACGCCATCACCATGAAAACCTTTCAACTTTCCCTCGCCTTCACCGTGGGTTCCTTCCTATTGTTCAATCCTGCCCACGGTGCGCATGACCCGGCACCCTCCCTCCTGTCATCCACCGCCAACAGTCCTGCCTTGGAGCGCGCCGTGATGCACCAGCTCAACCGCCACGTGATCTTCCCCCTGGATGCTGAGGAAGGTGCCATGTGCGGCGTGGTGGACGTGGCCATTGCCGTGGATGTCAGCGGCCACCTCGTGGTGAAAGAGGCGCATTCGGACAACCGCGAATTGCGCGACTACGTGGTGCGCAAGCTGGCCAAGGTGCATGTCGGGGCCAATCCGTCCGGAATGTGGAACACCACGCATGTCCGCTTCACCTTCAAGCCGCAAGCCGAGCAGCTGTAACTATTGCGGCCATGGGTCGTCCCACTGCCAAAGACACCCGAACCATGAAGATCCCCACGTTCGCCGCCTTCCTCGTGCTGCCGTTTGCATCATTCGCCCAGCCGGGCGGCAGCGCCGCGGACAGCGTGAAAGCCCCAACCAAGGAACATGCCCTGGTCGTAAGCGCGGGCTCGCACGGCATGCACGTGGGCGTGGAGCGCACGGACACCACCAAGGGGAGGAACGACACGTTGCGCATCACCACCAGGCGCAAGATCATCCGGATCATCACCACCCCGCGTCCGGGGATGGACACGGTGGAAAGCTTCACCGAGCGCTTGCGTGAACTTCGCCAGGAACGCCGGAACCTGTTCACCTATTGGGCGGGACTGGAATTGGGCGTCAACACCTTCGTCACCACGGACGGCCGTGTGGGCGACGGGCCCGCAAGCGGGCCACTGCAACTGAACAACGCCAAGAGCCGCTTCTTCGCCATCAACTTCATGGAGCAAAAGGTGGAGTTCGGCAGCCACCATGTAGGGCTCTTCACGGGCATGGGCGTGGAATTCATCAACTACAAGCTCAGCTCCAACAGCACATTGGCATTCAATGGCGACAGCACCTGGGCGGTGCCCATGGCCACCCCTGAGCTGCGCAAGAACAAGCTGCGCCAGATCGGCCTGCGTGTGCCGCTGATGCTGGAGTTCAACACCAGGAGCGCCAAGCTCCCGGCCAATGCAGCGGAGCTCAAAAGCAGGTCCGATTGGTCGTTCAACCGCAAGAACAACTTCCACCTCGCCGCAGGCCTCGTGGGCAGCTGGTACTTCGACACGATGTACAAGCAGAAGTACACCGAAGGCGGCAGCAACGTGAAGAACCGCAGCAAGGACGGCTACAACCTGCTACCCTACCGTTTGGCCGCGCGCGCACAGATCGGCTTCAACGGGCTGAACCTGACACTCCAGACGAGCGAAGGCATTCTCAAGCATTGCTCGCGCGTCAACGCGTCGGCATTGGGCGAACTGGGGCGGCGCTTTCTGGAGGGCACCCAACCGTCGCTGGAAGCGCAGTTGGCCAACCTGGCAGACGAGATCGCCTACAACAACCACGATATCGACGATGGCCTGCGGTCGGGCCTGCTTACGCTCGAGCAACTGGACGAAGTGCCAATGTGGGGGCGTCATCGCGCAGAGGTAACGGCGGCCTTCCCGGGTATCAACGGCCGGCGCGCGATCAATGAGACCGTACGGCGCATGATCAATACGCTGATCGTCGACCTGATTGAGACTACCGGTCGCAACATCGCAGCGGCCGCTCCGAAATCGATCGATGCCGTACGCGCAGCGGGGCCACTGGTCTCGTTCAGTCCGAAGATCCACGAGGAAGCCGCGGCACTGAAGCGGTTCCTGTTTCGCCATCTGTATCGGCACTACCTGGTCATGCGCATGTCGGCCAAGGCGCAGCGCATCATTTCCGACCTGTTTACCGCCTTTATGCAGGATGCGCGATTGCTCCCGCCGCAGTACCAGGCTGCGCACGGCGGAGACCAGGCGCGTCTGATCTCTCATTACATCGCGGGCATGACCGACCGCTATGCAATTCGCGAACATCGCAGGATCTTTGCGGTTAGCGAGAGCAACTAAGCGAACCCTTTGGTTGGCTCCCCTCTCCCGCGCGCGGGAGAGGGGCTGGGGGTGAGGGTCAGCGGTTCAATCACAGACGAATCGCAATTTGAACCTCGTGCCCTCACCCCCGACCCCTCTCCCGTTTTACGGGAGAGGGGAGCGAGATCGGTGACGGGTAAAAAGGGGACAGATCACGCTATTATGCGGGCGTACCAGAAACCGAAAACGCCCGCATGGCTCGCCTTCCCCGCTTCTCTCCGCCGGACCTGCCGGCATTGGTGTTGCAACGAGGCAACAACCGTCAACCTGTCTTCCTGGGTACCGAGGACTACCTGCACTACCTCGACTGCCT
>CALMYC010000130.1 GCA_937873385.1 uncultured Flavobacteriales bacterium
GGGGTGATGGCCTGGGGGTCGACCTTCAGGTGCACGAGGGCGGGGCGGTGGCGGGGGCGGGGGTGCTCGAGGGGGGGGCGCATGGGGGGGTTGAAATGGGGGGGGTGGGTCCCCCCGCCCAGCGCGGTGGTGTTCGGTTGGCCGGACCCGCCGATGGGATTGGAAAGGTCCTGGAAGTTGTCGAACACGATGCCTCGGCTCTGCGGCACGAACTGTCTGGTCTTGTAGGCATGCGCCTTGTTGAGGTAGCGCCGGGTGAGTTCCAGTTCGCTGTATGGGAATGAGTACCACGGGGTGCCCATGTTGTAGAAATCGATGCGGCCCACCTCGAGTTCAATGTCGCTGGGATAGTCGCTTTGGTCGAATTTGCCATCGCCGGGGACGTTCCTGTTCCGGTCACTTTGGGCACTGGTGATGTTCACCGTGTTGTCGGTCCAGGTGCCGTTCATTTCGCCATAGTATCCGTCGCAGGGCCATGCCCCCAAATGGTCTCCATGTCCATCAGGGTTCAGTTGGCCTGAATACGGCACCGGCACATGGCCTATGATGTACACGGCCTTCACCCGTGTGGGCGCTGCATTGTAATCCGCCTGCACCAGGCTGCGGATGCTTGTTACGGAGCTGGAGCGGGAAACGTCGTGCCTGATCACCCCCCATCCGTCATTCTGCAGGTCCTCGGCCAACTGGCTGAGTTCAGTTGAAAGTCCCGCTGCGACCTGGTCATCCACGAGCAGGACCATTACGCCATGGTAATCAACGGCGGCCACATCGATGCCCGAGGCCACATATCCGGTGCCGGTGGTTCCTGCGGCCCTCACCACTTTGTACTCGTAGTAAGCCCCCGTCACCACATTGTTGTCCACGTATTGGTTCACCGAGCCGCCCACGCTGGCTACGCTGTTTCCCCATGATTGGGCATCCTTCAGCTTCCGGTATACCGTGTATCCGGTGGCTGTGGCATACGGCTGCCATGAGACGGTGATCCTAGGCGGATTGTTCTGCACTGCGGCGGCCATTTCCACGGCCTCGGCCTGGGAATAGGATTGTGCGGACAGGCCCAGGGCGACCAACGCGGAGGAAACGGCGAGGAGGAGCTGCTTTACCATTCTACTATCGGTCTTAACCTGCAGGCGCCCCGGAGAGGGTCCACGGAAGCATGCACGGAGCAGGAGTCCCTTTAGCGGAACAGGGAACGGAAAGGTTACAGGAATGGTTCAGCACAACGACGAAGGATGGAATAACTGGCATTAGTGCCGCGCATCGTGGTACCAAGATCAATGTTTGACCACCGGGCACCGGGCCAACGGAAGACCCTGGGCATTGAGCAGCACGAGGATATAGGTACCCTGCGCCAAGGTGGAAATATCCACCTGCCGGTTGAATGCCGCACGCATGGCCTCCTTCCCCGCCAGATCAATGAAACTCAAGTATGCGGTTGGAGCAGGCGCATTAACCAGGACCAGGAGGCCACTGGTTGGATTCGGATGGACGATAAACCCGGGCAGGCTCTCGTTGGATGTGATCGAGGATGTTGAGCATGCATCGCCGATACCGTCCCCGTCGGCATCCGCCTGGTCCGGGTTGAAGGTCCACGGGCAGTTGTCGCATGCATCTCCAACGCCGTCCTGATCGAAGTCGGCCTGGCCCGGATTGGCCAATGCGGGGCAATTGTCGTGGCAATCAAGCACTCCGTCCTGGTCCGCATCCGGGTTTGGCACCACCCCTGTATTCCCTCCCGCGCAGTGTCCGCAACCATCCACAAAGGCAGTGCCTCCGGCCAAGCCGGCACAGTCAATGGGCTGGCCGGCGCATATACAGGCAAGGCTCCAAGTATCATTTCCCGTGGCGGGGTCGGCATCATTGCACGGGGTTCCAGGCAAGGCGGTGCCGCCCGGCACTTGGAGGCAATCGTATGGTTCCCCTCCACATGCGCAAGCATCCGTCCAAGTGTCGTTGCCCGTGCTGATGTCATGGTCGTCGCACGGGGTTCCCGGCAGGGCCGGGCCGCCTGCCATGCCAAGGCAGTCGAAAGGGAGACCGGTGCAGGTGCAATCCGCGGTCCAAGCGTCATTCCCGGTGGAAGGATCATTGTCGTCACATGAGGTTCCCGGCAATGCGCCGCCTCCGGGAATGCCCATGCAGTCCAAGGGCGTTCCCGCGCAAGTGCAATCCACGGTCCAGGCATCATCACCGGTAGTGGCGTCGCCATCGTCGCAAGCCGTGCCGGGCAGTGCGGCACCGCCGGGCGTTCCTGCACAGTCCAGCGGTTGTCCTGTACAGGTGCAATCCGTGCCCCAGCGGTCATTGCCCGTGGCCGGGTCCAGGTCATCGCATGGCGTTCCGGGCAGGGCTGTTCCCCCGATCTGGCCCAGGCAGTCCACGGGAGTGCCTATGCAATCACAATCCGGCGACCAGGTATCGTTGGTGGTCAACGGCAGGCCATCGTCGCATGGCATGCCAGGCAGTACGGGTCCGCCAGGCACTCCCAGGCAATCCATGACCAGCCCAATGCACTCGCAATCGGCCGACCAAGTGTCGCCCATCGTGTTGTTGTTCCCGTCGTTGCAGATGGTTCCCGGCAGGGCGGAGCCGCCAGCCACGCCTTGGCAATCGAGCAGGGCGCCAACGCAGCTGCAGTCCGTGGTCCAGGCATCGTCGCCGGTGGCCGGGTCGCCATCATCGCATGGGGCGCCCGGGAGTGCCGTTCCGCCCACTTCGCCAAGGCAGTCGGTGATCAGCCCGGTGCATTGGCATTCCGTGGTCCAGGTGTCCTGGGTCGTTTCGGGGTCCAGGTCATCGCAGGGGGTGCCGGGCAACGCGGAGCCACCTGGCGTGCCCGTGCAATCCAGCAGTTCACCGACGCATTGGCAATCGGCATCCACCCTGTCATTCACCGTTGTGGCCAAGCCGTCGTCACAGGTTGCACCAGGTTCAGGGGCACCGCAACCGCAGTGCCCCGGCTCCGTTTTTTCCGGATCGTTTGGGCAGCCATCCTCGGCGTCACAGGTTCCGTCATTGTCGCTGTCCAAATAGGTGCCCGCACACTGGCAAGCCGCGTTCAGCACGTCATTCGCCGTGCAAGGATCACCATCGTCGCAGGAGGAGCCCACTTGGCCGGGCATGCCGGGGCAATCATCCAAGGTGTCGCAGATACCGTCATTGTCCTCATCCCCCACGTAGGTGCCCACGCAAGCGCAGTTGGCATCGAGCACATCATTTTCCGTGCAGGGGTCGCCGTCATCGCACTGCCAGCCCGTTTCGCCGTATATGCCCGGGCAGTTGTCGTTGAGGTCGCAGATGCCGTCGTTGTCCTCATCAAGCAGTGTTCCAGCACACTGGCAGGCTGCATTCAGCACGTCGTTGACGGTGCAGTCATCGCCGTCATCACAGGAGGAACCCACCTGGCCAGGCACGCCGGGGCAATCATCCAAGGCGTCACAGATGCCGTCGTTGTCCTCATCTCCCGCCATGGTGCCGCTGCACACGCAGTTGGCATCGAGCACGTCATTCACTGTGCAAGGGTCGCCGTCATCGCACTGCCAGCCTGTTTCCCCGTATACGTCCGGGCAGTTGTCCATCAGGTCGCAGAGGCCGTCGCCGTCCTGGTCCATGAAGGTTCCGGTGCATTGGCAGTCCGCATTGAGCACGTCGTCCACGGTGCAGGGATCTCCGTCATCACACGGCGAACCCGCCGTTCCGGGAATGCCCGGGCAGTTGTCCAAGGCATCGCATATGCCATCGTTGTCCTGGTCGCCGACAAAGGTGCCCGTGCATACGCAGTTGGCATCAAGCACATCACCTACTGTGCAAGGATCTCCGTCATCGCATTGCCAGCCCGTCTCCCCGTACACGTCCGGGCAGTTGTCCATCAGGTCGCACAGGCCATCACCATCGCTGTCCGGCAACGGCGTGCCCACGCATTGGCAAAGTGCATCCAGGCTGTCGTTCGCGGTGCAGGGGTCACCATCATTGCAGGCCGATCCCGGAACTCCCGGCACATTGGGGCAGCCGTCCATGGCATCGCAAATGCCATCGGCATCCGAATCCTGGAAGGTGCCCACGCATTGGCAGTTGCCGTTGAGGCGGTCTCCCACGGTACAGGGGTTGCCGTCGTCGCATGTGCTTCCGATCTGGCCAGGCACGGCCGGACAGTTATCCTGGGCATCACAGATCCCGTCGCCGTCGCTGTCCTGGAAGATGCCGATGCATTGGCAGTTGGCGTTCAGAACATCACCCACGGTGCATGGGTTGCCATCGTTGCATGGGGAGCCAACTTGTCCCGGCACGCCGGGGCAGCTGTCCATCTGGTCGCAGATCCCATCTCCATCCGTATCCTGGAATGTGCCCATGCATTGGCAGGAGGCATCCCATGTGTCGTTGATGGTGCAGGCGTTCCCATCATTGCACGGGGTGCCGCTGAGCGCCGGGCCTCCCGGCACGTTGAGGCAATCGGGAACCTGTGAGCTGCCCACCGCTTGTCCGAATGCCCCGAGGCTGAGGTTGTAGTAGCTTCCGCTGGCGGTCTGCTCGAGTTTCAAGGCGCGGACCATGTACTTGATGATACCTCCTGCGCCGGACACATTTTCCGTGTACGATGTACCGGTCACGGCAGTGTTGGTCACCCGGGTCCATGTCTGTGTGCCCGAGACATAGCGGTAGACGTGGTAGCCCAGCACGTTGTCCAGGCTTCCGGCCCAAGTGAGGTTCACGGTATTCCCGTTCACGGTGCCCGACACGTTGGATGGCGGGCCCACCATGGACATGCGCAAGGTGGGGTCGCCCATCAAGGCAATATGCACCATGCCCGCACTGGGGTTGGCCGGGGCGTAGTGACCGTTGCCGTTGTTCTGGGTAAGCTTGGTGGCGAAGCCGATGGTTTCACCCATGGCCATGTGCTGGAAATACCAGTTTGGATAGCCCGCCCAAAAGCTGGTGAGGGTGGTTCCGCTGCCGAGAGCGCTCCGCATAAAGTCGTTCTGGCAATCAAAATCGCCGAATGCGCTTCCGAAGAGTATGGTGAACACGCTTTTGAGGTTGCTGGCCGCGAAGTCGCTGGAATGCCCTATTCCATTGGCCGCATCCCAATAGCCTCCGCCGCATCCATAGCTCCACAGGTAGCTCTGGTTGGCCATGGTGGTGAAGTAGTCGTTGTCCGTTACGTTCGCCTGCCCCACCAACGGGCTGAAACCACGGTACCCATTGGAGGCGAACGCGTCGGTCTGCCCAACGAAGTTGTCATCCACCAGCCCGCGCACCACGGCCGTGAAGGCCCTCGTTTTCCAGTTGTGCAGCTTGGTGAGGTAGTTGCCCATGAGCGTGGTTTCGCTTTGCGAAAACACCGGGAGGTTGTAGAAATCAACGCGGCCCACGGCCAGTTCCACCGCGGAGGGAATGTTGCTTTGGTCATACTTGCCGTCGCCGGGCACGTTGTGGTTGCGCGGATCCACGGCGTAGGTGACATTGACGGTGTTGTCCGTCCAGGTCCCGTTCACATCGCCGTAGAACGAATCCGCACTCCAAGCTCCTTGATGCTCCCAGTGGCCGTCGGGGGCCATGTTGCCTGAATACGGCACGGGCACGTGGCCCACGATGAAGACCATCTTGGTGTTCGCCGGGTCGGCATTGTAATCGTTCACCACGATGCTCTTGATGCCGGGCACGCTGGCACTGCGGCTGACATCATGCCGAAGCACCTTCCAGCCATCGCCTTCCATGTCCTGCTTCAGCTGGTCCAGTTGGGCCGCCAGGGCACCGCTGAAGTAGTCGTCAACCAATAGGATCACTTTGCCGCTTGCCTCCACCATCGGCAACTGGATGCCCGCATTGATGTACGCCCAGCCGTCGCCCACATTCACCGTGGTCCGGCGGATCTTGTACTCGTATGAAACTTGCGGCGATACATTGTTGTCCACCCAGGAAAGCGCGTTGGCGTCCAAGGTTGCCACCGGACTGCCCCAGCTGGTCTCACCCTTGATCTTGCGCCAGATCTGGTATCCGGTGATGCTGTACAGCCCGAGCCAGCTCAGGGTGATCCGCGGCGGTGAGACCTGCACCTGCGCCGATGCCCGTACGCTCGCCTCATAGGCTTGGGCCCTGGCCGGTGCCAGGAGTGCCGAAAACCAAACAAGTAAGCCCAGGAGGAGCGTTCGCATTGCCTGCATTGCGCGTTGGGGGGCACGAATTTAGAAGGTAGTGCCCAAGCAGGCGAACTGCGGCGCATGGAAGTGCGCCCTATATGGGACTGCTAACAATCTGCACATCCACCGTTGCAAAGAAACCTGGATGCCGTGGGTAGGGTATGCCGGAGCAGCGCGAAAGTCGATGGGCAGGGACATTTCCCCGACAAAAGCCCCGCTCAGGACAACGACAATGAAAAGATGACGGTCCCTCTTGCCAAACCTTTGATGGTGGAAAGCCGTTCAACGAGGGCTATTTTTAGCGTCTCAAGACCT
The DNA here is from genome assembly GCA_937873385.1 of uncultured Flavobacteriales bacterium. Taxonomy (GTDB): domain Bacteria; phylum Bacteroidota; class Bacteroidia; order Flavobacteriales_F; family PHOS-HE28; genus PHOS-HE28. The sequence goes on from CALMYC010000130.1 coordinate 6,453, forward strand.
TCTTGCAAGCATGTCCAAACAAAACGGGACCCTCCCCGGATCCATCTTTTCGCTTTTAGAACACACCGTAAACACTACGCCCAATGCCCCGGCATTGATCAGCCATGCCGGCGTTCAGACGTACGCAGAATTGGCCGCCAAGGCGGGCCGGCTTGCCGCGATCCTGCAACTTCAGGGCATTTCTCCCGGTGCCGTCACCGGCCTGTGCATGGAGCGTTCCGCCGAACTTATCCTAAGCGTGTTGGGCATCCTCAAGGCCGGCGCCGCCTACTCGCCCATCGACCGCACCTACCCCGCCGAGCGCATCGCCGGCATGTTGGAAGATGCCAAGCCCCCGGTGGTGATCACCAGCAAGGCACACCAGCACCTCTTCACAGGCACGGCAGCCAAGGTGCTCTTGATCGAAAGCATCGATCTGGAGAACGGTCCGCTCTTCGAGGGTCCCAGCCCGGCCACGCCCGACGACCTGCTGTACGTGCTCTTCACCAGTGGCAGCACCGGCCGCCCCAAAGGCGTGGCCATGCACCATGCACCATTGTTGAACCTGATCCAATGGCAGCTGCGCACCAGCGTTTGCGGCCCCGGCGACCGCACCCTACAATTCGCGCCGATCAGCTTCGACGTGAGCTTCCAGGAGATCTTCACCACGTTCGCGCAAGGCGGCACGCTGGTACTGATCACCGATGAGGACCGCCTGAACAGCACCCAACTGTTGCGCAAGATCATCGCCGAGAAGATCAACCGCATCATCGTGCCCTTCGTGGCCTTGCAATACCTGGCGGAAGCCGTAGAGCGCACGGGCGAAGTGCCTTCCTCGCTGAAAGAGGTCTTCACCAGCGGCGAACAACTGAAGATCACCCCGGCGATCATCAACCTCTTCAAGCAACTGCCCGGCTGCCGCTTCTGCAACCAGTACGGCCCCACGGAAGGTCATGTGGTGAGCGAGCTGGAATTGAAAGGTGACCCTTCCGCTTGGCCCGCCCTGCCCAACATCGGCAAGGCCATCGACAACGTGAAGCTCTACGTGCTCGATGAGCGGATGAAGCCCGTTCCGGCCGGCGAGGAAGGCGAGCTCTACCTCGGCGGCGCCTGCGTGGCCAAAGGCTACATCGGTCGCGATGACCTTACTGCTGAGCGTTTCCTCGCGGATCCGTTCATCACCGGTGGAAGGATGTATCGCACAGGCGACCGCGCTGCGGAATTGCCCCCCGGGTCAAGCCCGGGGCAAGCAGGCGAGATCGACTACAAAGGCCGCATCGATGGCCAAGTGAAAGTGCGGGGCTACCGCATCGAGCTGGGCGAAGTGGAAGTGGCCATGGAGAAGCCCCCCGCCGTGGAGCAGGCCGTGGCCAACGTGCGCGAGGACCGCCCCGGACTGAAACGCCTGATCGGCTACTACGTGGCGAAGAGCGAGATCGGCACCAACGAACTGCGCAAGCACCTCGCCTCCCTCCTACCCGATTACATGCAGCCGTCGGCCTTCGTGGCCGTGAAGGAATTGCCGCGCACACCCAGCGGCAAGATCGACCGCAAGGCATTGCCCGCGCCCGATGTGAAACGCCCCGAACTGGACGTAGCCTTCGCCGCACCGCAGACCGGCGTGCAGAAAACATTGGCCAACGTCTGGGCCGACCTGCTCGGCATCGACCGCGTGGGCATCGATGACAACTTCTTCGACCTCGGTGGCAACTCGCTGTTGAGCATCCAAGCGGTGGCGCAGCTCGAAGGCCACGGCCTGAAGCTGCCGATCGTGAAATTGTACCAGCATCCATCGATCAGGGCGTGTGCGGCATTCTTGGAAGGTGATGCCAAGGCGGTATCGCCCGCCGAGATGGCCAAGGCCCGCGCAGGGGCGAGACATGTCTCCCGCGATAAGCGGGATATCGCCATCATCGGCATGAGCGGCCGTTTTCCCGGCGCGGCCAACGTGGAAGAATTGTGGCAGAGCCTGCTCGCCAAGAAGAACAGCATCAGCACGTGGACCGCGGATGAGATCGACCCGAGCGTGCCTGAGGAGTTGCGCAACGACCCCGACTACGTGAAGGCCCGTGGCGTGATCACCGACGCCGACAAATTCGATGCGGGCTTCTTCGGCGTGAACCCCAAGGTGGCCGCGCTGATGGATCCCCAGCAGCGCGTATTCCTCGAAACGGCATGGGCCGCGTTGGAAGATGCCGCCTACGACCCCGCGCAGTTCGCGGGCCTCATCGGCGTGTACGCCGGCATGGGCAACAACACCTACTACACGCGCAACGTCATCGGCCATCCCGAGCTGATCGAGCAGGTGGGCGACTTCGCGGTGATGACCGCCAACGAGAAGGACTACATCGCCACGCGGCTGGCCTTTGAGTTCGACCTGCGTGGACCGGCGATCAGCATGAACACCGCGTGCAGCACCTCGCTCGTGGCGATCGCACAAGCCTTCAAGGCACTGCGCGATGGTGAGTGCGACATGGCCCTGGCCGGTGGCATCGCGATCACCGCACCGGTCAACAGCGGCATTGTGTACAACGAGGGCGGCATGTACAGCCCCGACGGCAGCACGCGCACCTTCGATGCACAAGGCAAAGGCACCAGCTTCAGCGATGGTGTCGGCATCATCGTGCTGAAGCGTTTGGACGATGCCATCCGCGACAAGGACCACATCTACGCCACGATCAAGGGCGCCGCGCTGAACAACGACGGCAGCGAGAAGGCCAGTTTCACCGCGCCCAGCGTGCGCGGACAGGCCGAGGTGATCGCCATGGCGCAGGCCGATGCGGATGTATCGCCTGATCAGATCACCTACGTGGAAGCGCATGGTACGGCCACGCCGCTGGGTGATCCGATCGAAGTGGAGGCGTTGACGCTGGCGTTCCGATCGGGCGCAGCTGTTGCGTCAACCCATGGGTCGACGCAACAATTCTGCGCCATCGGTTCGATCAAAAGCAACATCGGCCACCTGACCGCCGCCGCCGGGGCCGCAGGGGTGATCAAGACCGCACTGGCCTTGCGCGAGGAAGTGATCCCGTCCAACGTGGGCTTCGAGACGCCGAACCCCGCGATCGATTTTGCGAACTCGCCGTTCCACGTGGCGAACGAGCACATCGCATGGCCACGCACCGCCACACCACGCATCGCGGGGGTTTCATCCTTCGGTGTGGGCGGGACGAATGCCCACGTGATCCTCGCCGAGCCGCCCGTTATGGCCGCGTCGAGCGCATCGCGCAGCAAACAATTGTTCCTGCTGAGCGCGAAGAGCAAGACCAGCCTCGATGCCATGACGGAGAATCTCCGCGCATACCTCGAAGCACATCCGGAGGCAGCCCTCGCCGATGCGGCCTACACCCTGCAAGTGGGCCGTCGCCACTTCAAGCATCGTCGCCTCATTGTGGGCGGCAGCCATGGCGAAGTGATCAAAGCGATCACCAACAAGGACACCAACCTGACCGGCACGCGCGAACTGCACGAGGCCGCGCCCGGCGTGGTGTTCATGTTCCCCGGTCAAGGCTCGCAGTACGTGAACATGGGCCGCGACCTGCATGCCAGCGAACCGGTTTTCAAACAACATTTCGACCGTTGCTGCGAACTCTTCTCGAAAGAGTTCGGCACCGATCTCAAAGCCATCATCTTCCCAAAAGCCGGTGAAGAAGAGCAGGCTGCGGAACAACTGAAGCAGACCATTTACACGCAGGCGTCGCTGTTCACCATGCACTACAGCCTCGCCAAGCTGTGGATGCACTGGGGCATCACGCCCGATGCGATGATGGGCCACAGCATCGGTGAGTTCGCGGCTGCGTGCCTGGCAGGCGTGTTCTCGCTGGAAGATGCGGTGAAGCTCGTGGCCAACCGGGGCCGCATGATGCAGGAACTGCCCGGTGGCAGCATGCTCAGCGTTCGTGCTGCGGAAGAAGATGTCGCCAAGAAATTGCCCGCCGGTTGCAGCATCGCCGCGAACAACGGTCCGCAGTTGTGCGTGGCCAGCGGTCCGCACGAGGCCATTGCCAAGCTGCAAGCCGAACTGGAGAAGGACGGCATCACCTGCAAGTTGCTCGTGACCAGCCACGCCTTCCACAGCCCGATGATGGATGCCATGATGGCGCCGTACAAGAAGGTGGTGGAAAGCGTGAAGCTCAACGCACCGCGCATTCCGATCATCAGCACCGTCACCGCCGAATGGCTGAAGGACGAGGAAGCTACTTCCGCGAAGTATTGGAGCGATCACCTGCGCGCCACGGTGCGTTTCGCACAAGCCGTGAAGTTCGCCTGGGCAGATGCGGATCGCGTGATGCTGGAGGTAGGTCCGCGCACGACCGCAACCACGCTCGCGCGCCAGCAAAGCAGCGATCCCAAGAAACAAGCAGCCGTTTCCTCACTGACGGATTCCGCAGGCAACGGCAACGAACTGGCCCAACTGCTGAAGGCCGTGGGTGGCCTGTGGCAGAGCGGTGTGCTGATCGACTGGACCAAGTTCTATGAGGGCGAAGAGCGCCATCGGATCAGCCTACCCACGTATGCGTTCGAGAGAGTGAGGCATTGGGTGGATCCGGTGAATGTGGTGAGAGAGGGAAGTGTGGTAAAAGAGGTAATGGAGGTGCAGGATGTGAGCGCAGCCGATGCCAGCCTTTCACCCAAGGATCAACTGATCGCGCAGATCAAGCACCTCCTGCAAGAAAGCTCCGGGCTTGAACTGGCCGAAGCGAGCAACGAGGAGACTTTCCTCGAAATGGGCCTCGATTCGCTCTTCCTCACCCAGGTGGCCACATCGCTGAGCAAGAAGTTCGGGGTGAAGATCTCGTTCCGGCAACTGAACGAGGAAGTCCCGAACCTGGACAAGCTGGCGGACTACCTTTTGGTCAAAGGCTATTCGGTAGGCGGTGCGGCCGCAGGGGTCGACCAGGGTCGACCAGTGGCAGCCGCCAAGCCCACGGTGAACGCCCTCGAAGACGCCCCCGAACTGAAAAAGGTCTTCGGCGCACAGGCCCGCATCAGCAAGGAGAAGGTGGACGACATGACGCCGCAGCAGCGCGCGTGGTTCGATGCCTTCGTGAAGCGCTACACCACGAAGACCGCCAAGAGCAAGGTCTTCACGCAGGAGAACCGCAAGCCGATGGCGGATCCGCGCGTGGTCACCGGCTTCAAGCCACAGACCAAGGAACTCATCTACCAAGTGGTGGTGGACAAGAGCACCGGCTGCCACCTGTGGGACATCGACGGCAACGAGTACGTGGACATCCTCAGCGGCTTCGGCAGCTCGATGTTCGGCTACATGCCCGACTTCATCAAGGAAGCCTGCCACAAACAGTTGGACCAAGGCATCGAGATCGGCCCGATGCATCCGCTTGCTGCTGAGGTGTCGACGCTGTTGTGCGAACTGACCGGCGCGGAACGTGCAGCGGTATGCAACACGGGTTCCGAAGCGGTGCTGGGCGCCATGCGCATGGCCCGCACAGTGACCGGCCGCAGCTTGATCATCTCCTTCAGCGGCAGCTACCACGGCATCAACGATGAAGTGATCATCCGTGGCAGCAAGAGCAAGAAGAGCTATCCCGGCGCGCCCGGCATCATGCCGGAGGCCGTGCAGAACATGCTGGTGCTGGACTACGGCACGCCGGAAAGCCTGGAGATCATCAAGGAGCGTTGCCACGAAGCAGCCGCCGTGCTGGTTGAGCCGGTGCAGAGCCGCCGCATGGAGTTCCGCCCCGTGGATTTCCTGCGCGAGGTGCGCCGGATCACCAAGCAACACGGAACGGCCTTGATCTTCGACGAAGTGATCACCGGCTTCCGCATGCACCAGAACGGCGCGCAGGGCCTTTTCGGCATCAAGGCCGACATTGGCACCTACGGCAAGGTGATCGGCGGCGGCATGCCCATCGGCGCAATGATCGGCAGCCGCCCCTGGATGGATGCCCTCGATGGCGGCGACTGGCGCTTCGGCGACGACAGCGTGCCTGAGGCAGGCGTTACCTACTTCGCCCGCACCTTTGTGCGCCACCCGCTCACCTTGGCCGCCATGAAGGCCGCGCTGCTGCACATGAAGGCCGCAGGGCCCGGGCTGCAGCAACGGCTGAACAGCCTCACCGAGGGCATGGTGGTGCGCGCCAATGCCCTCTTCGACAAGTATCAGCTTCCCTACCGCTGGGTACACTTCGGCAGCGCCTTCAAAACCAAGTACGACGAGAGCGTTGGCTATACCGAGCTCTTCTTCATGCTGATGCGTATCCATGGCGTGCATGTGCTGGATTTCCCGCACTTCCTCACCACGGCCCACACCACAGCCGATGTGGAATTCATACTCCAAGCCCTGGAAAAGACCTGCAATGAACTGCGCGAAAGCGGCTTCATGCCGGAGCGGACCTATCCCCTCCCCGTGATCAACAGCACGCTGAACGGGCACGCCTTCCAGCCCGCCGAACTGGTGGTGGAGGCCGGTGACGCGCCAGTGCCGGGCGCACGCCTGGGCCGCACCCCGGACGGCGAGCCGGGCTGGTTCGTGCCCGATCGGGAACGCCCCGGGAAATTCATCCAACTTGTGGAGAGCTGACCATGCGCATGATCCTTCACATCCATTCCACCGGTGAATGACCATGGAAAAATTCATCCCGGAGGTAATTGGCATAAAGGTGGACCACGATCCGTTCAGCGGTCCGGCCATCCTGCGCACCATACCCACCACCGAGTCGCAAATGGAGGTGTTCGCGGCATCGGAGATGGGCAAGGAAGCCAATTGCGCGTATGTGGAAAGCATTTCACTGGTGCTAACCGGCGATCTCCGCAGGGATGCCTTGGAGCTTGCGCTAAAAGACCTGGGAGCCCGTCATGAAAGCCTGCGAAGCACCATAAGCCCGAACGGCTTGCGCATGATGGTGCTTGAACGGGCGGACCTCGCCGTACCCTATGAAGACCTCTCCGGTCTTGGTGAACAAGCACGCGACTCCCGCTCAAGGCAACTTGCCGAAGCGGACATGCGCCAACCCTTCGACCTGGTGAACGGCCCCCTGTTCAGGGTGATCCTCACCAAGGAAGCACCCGACCGGCACGTATTGCGCATGAGCGGCCACCATGCGGTATTGGACGGCTGGAGCTTGGGCATCCTGATGGCCGAGGCCAGCACCCTGTACAACGCGCATCTGGCCGGCCTCATGCCGGCCCTTCCGCCCGCAGAACCATTCAGCCGCTATGTGCAGGCCAGCCTTGATTTCGCCAAGAGCAACGCCCATGCGGCCGTGGAACAATACTGGACCGGGCTGTACAAAGATTCCATGCCCCGCATGGACCTGCCCACCGACCGGGCACGACCCGTGCCCAAGACCTTCAACGGCCACCGCTTGGACCTGCCGATGGACAGGGTGCTTGTACACGGGCTGAGGTCCGTGGCCACGCGCAACGGCACCAGCTTCGTGACCACCCTGCTCTGCGCATTTGAGCTATTGCTGCACAAGCTCACCGGCTCCAACGACCTTGTAACGGGGCTGCCCGCCGCAGGCCAAAGCGACCTGGGCATGAAGCACCTGGTGGGGCACTGCGTGAACCTGCTCGCCCTGCGCAGCCGGATCGATGAGGAAGAAACCTTCGACCAGTACCTGAAGCTGCGCCGCACCCAAGTGCTCGATGCCTTCGACCACCAGAAGTACACCTTCGGCACACTGTTGCAAAAGCTGAAGGTGCCCCGCGAGCCTGGCCGCATTCCGTTGGTGCCAGTGGTGTTCAACGTGGACATGAACATGGACGACGGGGTGTCCTTCACCGGGCTCGCCCACCGCTTCCTAAGCAACCCCAGGCACTACGAGAACTTCGAACTCTTTCTGAACGCCACCGGGCAGGGTGACGACCTGATCCTGGAATGGAGCTACAACACGGACCTGTTCGACAAGGCCACCATCCGCAACTGGATGGACCAGCTGAACACCCTGGTACGGCGCATCAGTGGCAACAGCACCCTGCCCATTGGCGCATTGCTGGGGGAAGAGGAACCCGCAGCGCGAAAAATGCCCCTGCCCGAATGGCAAGGCACCGCCACGGACATACCGCGCGGAACCAGCATAGGCGCACTGTTTGACGAGGTGGTTTCCGCACATGGCGCAAACACCGCCTTGGTGGCACCCGACGGCGAATGGAGCTATGCCCAATTGCACGACCGCATGGCCTCCATTGCCACGGCACTTCATGCCGCTGGCGTAAAGCCCGGCGATCCGGTGGGCCCTTGCACGGACCGTAGCGCGGACATGGTTGCGGCCATGCTGGCCATCCTTTGGTGCGGTGCCGCCTTCGTACCCTTCGATCCCGGCTACCCCGCGGAACGGCTGGAGTACATGCTGGAAGACTCGGATGTACGCGTGCTGATCACCCAACGGCACCTCTCAGCGGCCCTGCCCAAGCATGCAGCACATACTTTGTTCGTGGAAGACCTGCATGATGCGGGATCGCCGCAACCGCCGCTAGGAGGCCCGGATGCACCCGCATACATCATGTACACCTCGGGCTCCACTGGAAAACCCAAGGGCGTGGTTGTTCCCCACCGTGCCGTGATCCGCCTGGTGCGCAACCAGAACTATCTGCCTTTCGGGCCAGGCCTCGCCATTCTGCAACTCTCCAACATCTCCTTCGACGCATCCACATTGGAATTGTGGGGAGCACTGCTGAACGGAGCCAAACTCGTGCTTCAACCCCAGCAGAAGCCCACGCTGCAAGAGATCATCGACACCATTGACCAGCACCGGGTGACCACGGTGTGGTTCACGTCGGGATTGTTCAATTTAATGGTTGACGACCACTTGGAGCAGTTGCGCAACTTGAAGCACATCCTGGCCGGGGGCGATGCCCTTAGCGTGCCCCATGTGAAGCGGGCCTTGCGCGCATTGGGCCCTGGCGTGCTGATCAATGGCTACGGCCCTACGGAGAACACCACCTTCACGTGCTGCCATGCCATAGACAACGAGCATTCGCTCCAGGCCCGCGTGCCTATCGGCAAGCCCATAGCGAACACCACGGTGCACATCCTGGGCCCCGACCTGCAACCGGTTGCCATAGGGGAAAAAGGAGAACTGTACGCCGGCGGGGAAGGTGTAGCACTTGGCTATTGGCGCAAGCCCGAGCTCACAGCGGCACAATTCATCCCGGACCCGTTCAGCAAGATCCCCGGCGCCAAGCTCTACCGCACGGGCGACCAGGTACGCTGGCTGCCCGACGGCACCATCGACTTTTTGGGACGCGGGGACGGGCAGGTAAAGGTGCGCGGCTTCCGCGTGGAGCTTGGCGAAATAGAAAACGCCATCAGCGAGGTGGCCGGCGTAAAAGACCGCGTGGTGGCTGCGCGCACCGACGGCCCCGGCGAAAAGCAGCTGGTGGCCTACCTGGTGCCCGTGCCGTCCATCGGCGACATGGAAGCGCAGGAAGCACTGATCCAACAGGTGCGCGACCACCTGCGCAATACCCTGCCGGACCACATGGTGCCTGCGGCCTTCGTGATCCTGCCCGAACTGCCCCTTACGGCAAACGGCAAGGTGGACAAGCGGGCGCTGCCAGCCCCGGAGCACCGCTCGCAAACCATGGCTGCAGGACACGTGGCGCCGCGGAACGACAAGGAAGAACGCATAGCGAAGATCTGGGGGCAATTGTTGAACGTGCCAGGGATCGGTGTACACGACAACTTCTTCGACCTGGGCGGGCACTCCCTGATCGGCATCCAGCTGCTGGCGCGCGTGGAAGAACAATTCGGCAAGCGCCTACCCCTAAACTCCCTGTTCCAAGCGCCCACCGTGGCCGCCTTCGCCAAGCTGGTACACAGCAAGAACGGCACCAACGGATTGAAGAACCTCGCCGCATTGCAGCCCGAGGGCAAGCGCATGGCCTTCTTCTGCGTACATGGCGATGAGCTGAACCACCACCTAATGCGCCACCTGGGCAAGGACCAGCCCTTCTATGCCTTTTTCCACCAGGGCGAAAACGGCCTTCCCTTTGCGCATTTCACGGTGGAGGACATTGCCGGCCACTACGTGCGCGAACTGCTCACCGTGCAGCCGGAAGGCCCCTTTCTGCTCGGCGGATACTCCTTCGGCGGCATTGTGGCCTACGAAATGGCCCAGCAGCTTACCAGGGCCGGGCACGAAGTACCGCTCTTGGCCCTGTTCGATATGCCCTCGCCCGAGCTCTTCATGCAGAACATGGAGCGCGAACGCAAGCTGCACGAACCCTTGAAGGACGCAGTGGTGCGCTGGTTGGCGCGGCGCGCTCTGGCCAAGGGGCGCATCCGGTCGCCACGCCTGCAGCACTACTACATCATCGACAACTACAACAAGGCGATACAGGCCTACCAGCCCCAACCGTACCGCGGGCCATTAACCGTGTTCAAAGCCTCGGGCACCTCAGGCCCGGAAGACATGGGCTGGGCCAAGCTGGTAACGGGCCCTATCGAAACCCGTGTATTGCCGGGCGACCACTACAGCCTGATCCGGGAACCGGGCGTGACGCGCTTGGTGCATGAACTCGGAGCGAGCATAGATCGCGCAACAAACCGCCATGCGGTGGAGGCCGTTTGACCATGCCACGAACGCTGACCGTACACTGCGAGGCGGCAGTGCATGCCCGCCTGGAACCCGTGTCGCCAGGCATGCCCGGCACCGGTGAAGCTTGGCTGCATTTCGGCACCCTCCGCTCCTTGGCCCAGCGATCAGCACACTTCCTCTCCTTGCTGGACCAGGAGGAGCTTGCGCGCGCCGAGCGCTTCCGGTTTGCCAAGGACCGCGAGCGGTTCATTGTGGGGCACGGGTTGCTGCGCGAACTCCTGGGCCGCTATTTGCACCGCTCGCCCAAGGACCTGGTGCTGCTTCGCGGCGAATTTGGAAAGCCCTACTTGGCTGGCGACCCGCTGCACTTCAACCTCAGCGACACCAAGGATGCCGTGCTGGTGGCGTTGGCCGACCAGCCCATCGGTGCGGACATAGAGACCATGAACCGCAACACGGACCACGAGCGCGTGGCTGAACACTACTTCACGAAGCCGGAGGTGGAGAGCATCATGCACGCTCAAGACGGCAAGCGCCGCTTCCTGGAACTATGGACACGCAAAGAGGCCGTGCTGAAAGCCTGCGGCGTGGGCTTGATGGACGATCTGCACAGCTTGAACGTGGGCGATGCGTACAACGAAATGACGATCTCACACCCGGATTTTGTGCGGATGGCCGGGGCGGAATACCATGTGCGGACAGCCTGCGTAGGGCGAGATCATTTGGTGAGCATCGCTGCGGAAAGGGCATTTACCACACGCTTACATGCGGTTTAGCCCCTTGAATGATATCGCCGTGCACATTTTGGAAAAGATAGCCACCTCTCTGGATCTTGATCTAGAAGGCCCTGTACATTAGCTGCACCTTTAACCCAACTTTTACATGAGCCAAACGCCAAACGCCAAACGCCAAACGCTTAACACGCTACGTGCTTAAGGTGGCGTGCATGTCCATGGTCTTTCCAGGCCTCACAGCGTGCCAGAAAGAGGCAGCCACCTTACCCATTGGCAGTGGTGCCGCGCCCCTGGACGTGACCCCTCAGGTGAAAACCTTTGTGGAACACGCCACACACCGCAATCCGCAACGCGATGGAGCCACGATGACCTCGGACAGTGCAATTTGGTATTTGGAGGCAGGCATCAATTACACTGCGGCCCACATCTGGCATGAATACAGCACCTTGGCGGTTGATACTTTACTGCTTCCCCTTGACCTCCGTTCCGGAAGCATATCCGAGGGCTCCGTGTTTGACGCATTCGCCCAACTTGGGCAAGCCGTGGCACCTCTGACCACAACGGGCCAAACGCTCCTGTTCGTGGATGTAGTGGGAACATCCGATGTAATCAGTTCCGGAAACCCCGTGGTGATCTGCCAACTCGGGGTCGGGAATGAGCGGGCCTACAACAATCCTCCGAACACCAGCTACCCGTCAGGCTATTCCTGTTCATGGGACAATTCGCAACAACCTTCCATGCCGTGCAACCAGATCAGCGCCGACGTGGTGATCCAGGACCGGATCAACTATGCCAACATGCTACCCTATATACCGGGGCAGTATGCGTACAGTGTGGAGACATGGAGTGTTTCCCATATCCCCACTAGCATTTCCTCCAAGAATTTCTTCTGGAAAGACTCCTTCATCGCCAGCAGCACACCGAACAACAACGGTGTGCATGAAACGCTTTTCTTCTCGGCCAAAATGACCAGTCCTTCCACATACGCTTGCCTGAACAACACGGAAATGGCCTATTGGACGGGCAATGCGACCACCAACGGCACTTGGCGTGGGATTACCAAGATCCGACAAGGGTATTGCCCAAGTAAGATATTCTTTAACTGCACGTTGAACGGTGCCGTATTGCCATCACCACATGACCCCACGGTGAACTATGGAATGCATGCCTCGCAAATGCAGTTTGGTCTCCTCGCGGGCGGGCAAGGTCCACAATGAGCAAACTACATTTCACTGCGCTGCTTGGGTTACTCTTCACCATCCGGGCGCAGGGCCAATTGGCTTGGGAATTGACCATCAATCCTGCCGGGCAATACGGCAGCGCAACCACGGCCCAGTATACTGCTGCGGAAGGGAGGTTGTTTATTACAATTGGGGAATTTGGGCAACCGTTCGTACCCGCTCGACTCTGCGAGGTTTCAAGTGATGGGTCAGTCATTGCCTCCCATTCCCTATCATTCCCCGGTCGAGTGTGCAATGGGGTGCAACTTCTCGGTGAAAACCAGTTCGGTGATCTACTTGCCTTTTCTCCTGGATACATCCAAGACCCCGGCGATGGTGATTCTGTGCGCATGGTCTATTGGCGCTTCGGCACCGATCTGGAACAATTGGATGCGAAATTGATCGGCAAGCCCGGCAAGGACATAAGCTTCAACACGGGTTTCATTGGCCCCGATAGCACCATTCGGGTGGTGTACACCATTGATGATTGGGCGGGCAACCTGCATCAATTGGAGGCGCTGAAGCTCAATTTGAACGGCGATTCGATCAGTGGAAGGCAACTGTACAATGGCATGAGCCAAGGAGCGGTCACCTCCTTGGCCATGCATCCGGATGGACTAATGGCCATGGGTTCTTCCTACGCGGACTGGGGTTATACGCCTACCTCGGGCGGAAACTTGACCTATCTGGAAGAAAACTTCAACATTGACAGCACCTACTTTTTCGAACCGGTTGATGAGAATAATCCCTCCCCTCTGTTCGATGCGCCGATGCACCCGATCCAAGTGCTTCCCCTGCAGAGCGGAAACTTGCTGATCTCCGGCCAATTTTGGCGCGATTTCGGCACGAACCATCCCGCCGTCATCCAACATACGGATGCGCAAGCCCATGTGATCAACCAATACGTGAATGACAGCCCATGGGAAGAAGACATTCCCGCAGTGATCAAGGCAATGGACGCTGCGGCTGATGGGACCCTGTTCTTCGCCCAGATGAACCACTGGAATGGGAATGCCTACATATACAGTCCATTCCCTTCCCAAGTAGAGGTCACACATTTGGACACCTCGTTGAACGTTCTCGGACGCTATGTTTTTGATGGGTTTGTGGACAGCGTTTCATACGTTCCATTTTACGTGCTTTCCACACCGGACGGAGGGGTGCTGGTCATGGGGATGAAGCGGGAACTTTCCATTCCAAACGCACCTGCGAAAGCCTGGATCGCCAAGCTTGGGCCGGAGAGTTTCACTGCGGTACGGGAGGAAGCTTCCTTGGTGCTGAACCTCTTCCCCAATCCCGGAACGGACGGGTTCAACTTGAATTTGAAGCATCGCGTGGAGCAGGCGCGCATTCAATTGCATGACATGCAAGGAAGGCTGGTACTGGACCGCCCCGTGAACGGGATTAACATCCACGTATCCATCCCGGACCTAAGGCCAGGTTTGTACGCTGTTTCACTCCGGGCTTGCAACGGACCGATCCTTCAAAGCCTGCGCTGGGTTAAGGAGTGAGCAGAACTTCACCACCGCTCACTCCTCCCCCTCCCCGAAGAAGCGGGGGTGGAAATTCAGCAGGTAGAGCTTTGTGCTTGCCCGCGTTACCGCCGTGTACAGCCACCTTACATATTCACGGTCGATCATTTCCTCCGTTACGTAGCCTTGGTCCACAAAGACGCTTTTCCATTGACCGCCCTGGGCTTTGTGGCAGGTGACGGCATAGGCATACTTCACTTGCAGCGCGTTCACATAGGGATCCTTTCGGAACAATTGGAAACGTTCGCCCCTGGTACGCGCCACGATGTTCGCCAGTACATCCTGCGACAGCTGCCGCATGCGCACGCCCGGCAACGCAGGACCTTCACTGGCCAGCACGTCCAGGATCACCTTCACCTCCAGTTCGCGGTCCTCGCGCCCGTCCCACCAACCGATGGTGAGGTCCGCGAAACGCAGGCCATATTTTTCCTCCGTGCGGTGTACGCGCTGAACGGTGACCTGCTCACCATTGGCGATCAGGCCGAATGAACCCGGGCCGGAACCCTGTTCCTGCGCAGCCCAGAAGTAGTTGTTCTTCACCACCATCAGGCGGTCGTTGGCTTCCAGTTCCTCCTCGAAGCCATGGATGCGCGCGCGCACTTGCTGGCTGTACTGGTAGGCGCGCTTGTTGCTGCGGCAGATCAGGCACACCTCCTCGTCGCCATGCTTCGCGTAGGCTTCCTCCAGCGCATCCTGGAGATCGAAGCCCTGCACACGAACCACGTCGCCGTAGCCGGTGATGAACTGCGGAATGACCTTTTCCTCCGTCGCGCCGGACGCTTCCCCCGCTTCCTGATGCACCGGTCCCGGCATTGAAGCCAGCGTTCCCCGCAGCGCGGTGGCGTTCTCCAGGATCCCGGAGGCCTCTGCTTGGCGCACCACGTCGGTGAGCTCGATGCTGCCCGCCAAAAGGCCTTGCGTGGCCAGGTCCTTCACATCCAATGCCGGACTGTGGTCGCTGCCCACGGGAGGCAGCTGCGCGGGATCGCCGATGAGCAGCAGCTTGTTTCCCGCGGAAGAAAAAACGTATTGAAAGAGGTCGGCCAACAGGTCCCGATCAAAAGCCCCACCGCCACCCTTGCCGATCATACTGGCCTCGTCCACCACGAACAAGGCGTGCCGCTCCTTGTTGGGCGCCAATGACATGCCTTCGTAGCCGCCGTCCACATCGTTGCCGGTGCGGTAGATCCGGCGGTGGATGGTGCTCGCGGACGCACCCGCATACGCGCTGAGCACCTTGGCCGCGCGCCCGGTGGGAGCGAGCAGCACCACGGGCTGGCGCGCCTCGGCAAGCACCTTCACCAGAGCCCCCACCAAGGTGGTCTTGCCCGTTCCGGCGTAGCCCTTCAGCACCAAGGTGGCGCGGTCCTTTTCCGTGGCCAGCAAACGAGTCAATGCATCGATCGCCTTGCGCTGGCCGTCCGTGGGGGCATGCACCAGGTGGTGGAGCAGGAGGTCCGTGAACGCAGGCATGCCACAAAGGTGGCAAGGCGGATCCACCCGCACGCCTGCCGTTGCCACTTGGAATTTAGTTCCTTTGCCACCGCACGCCCGTCAAGGCCCCCGTGCACTGATGAGCATGGAAACCCTCCGACCCGAATACGACCCGGTGCGCGACCACGCATGGCATCTGAGCTGCTGGCTTGCGCCGGGGTTGCAAGCCTGGTGCGTCCAGGAGCGCTCAACCGGGAAACTGATGGCCTTGGCCAGCGGTGCGGGTGAGGAACTTCCGTCGCCCGGCAAGTTGCCCGAACGGCCCGCCAGTGTTTCCTTCACGGCGATGCCGGAAGTGGGCACGCTGGTCCCGGAAAGTGCACTGGTGCCGGGTTCCGAGTTGCGCCACTTGAAGCTGGTGCATGGCACCGTGCCCTCGGGCTTGCTGCGCGACGAGCCCATCGGCATGATCGGAGCCCGGTGCATCTACCTGCACGACGAGGCCGCCGAGCACAAGCTCCTGCAACGCTTCCCCCATGCGCGGCCGCTACCCTTGCAGGGCACATTGGTGGCCCACGCACTGGCCCATGCGTCCACCGGCGCGGCAGCCGTGCTGCACCGCTCATCCACCCGTTTGGACCTGGCCATCGCAGACCGCGGGAAACTGCTGCTGAGCAACACCTTCCACGCCACCGTGGCGGAAGATGTGCTCTACTACACGCTCTTCTGCCTGGAACAGTGCGGACTGACAACGGACAAGACCGAGGTGCGCGTCGGGGGAACGCACCTCAACGCCAATGAAGAGCACTTGCTGTCCCTTTATTTCGCGAAGGGCCCCGTGCCCACCACCGCCCCGGGCAGTGCGGCATTGGCCGGGATGGACTTGGCGAATGCGCACCACTGGACCGGCTTGATCGAACAATTCACATGCGCATCGTAGGCGGCCGGCTGAAGGGCAGGCGCATTGAGCCGCCGAAGGGCATCACCGCCCGGCCAACCACTGACTTCACCAAGGAGGCGCTCTTCAACATCCTGCAACATTCCATCCCACTGGAAGGCATCCGCGTGCTGGACCTCTTTGCCGGGGCCGGCGGCATTTCACTTGAATTCCTGAGCCGGGGCGCCGTGGAGGTGATCAGCGTGGAGCAGGACGCGGTGCTGCACGGCTTCCTCAGGCGCACCGCCACGGCACTGGGACTGGCCAACTGGCACTGCGTGAAAACCGACGTGTTCGCCTTTCTGCGCACCCAGCACGGCACCTTCGACGTGATCTTTGCCGACCCGCCGTTCGACTTGCCCGGCACCGCCGACCTTCCGGCCCTGGTGCGCGAGCGGAACCTGCTGGCGGAAGACGGCGTGCTGATCGTGGAACATCCACGCAACATCAACCTGGGGAATGATCCGTGGTTCAATTCTTGCCGGAAGTACAGCAACATCCATTTCAGCTTCCTTTCCCCTCCCACAAGAACTCCCGCGGGCCAACCCCGGACCGCGCATCAAGACACCGACGAAACGACAGAGCCATGAGTGAGCGCATCGCCGTCTTCCCCGGATCGTTCGACCCCGTGACCGTGGGCCATGTAAGTATTGTGCTGCGCGCTCTGCCGCTTTTCGACCGGCTGGTCGTGGCCATTGGCGAAAACAGTACCAAGCGTTACATGTTCCCGCTGGAACAACGGCTTGCCTGGCTGAAAGCCACCTTCCGGGACCAGCCCCGCGTGGAGGCCATTTCATTCCATGGCCTCACGGCCGACCTGTGCGTGGACCTGGGTGCCAACTACATTGTACGCGGCCTGCGCAACAGCACTGACCACGGCAGCGAACGCAGCATTGCCCTGATGAACCATGCCCTCCGCGGCGTGGAAACCATCTTCCTCCCTGCGCTGCCGGAACATGCCCACATCAGCAGCACCATCGTGCGTGAATTGATCGCCAATAAGGCCGACGTATCCGCGTTCGTACCGAAAGCGGTTCGCCCTTCATGAGGTTTTACGCCTTCCCCGCAATCCTTGCCTGTTGTGCGATCCATGCAAGCGCGTCTACCGTGTCCATTGCGCTTGATGCTCCGGGATACCCGGGCAAAAACGTAGTGCTCTACCGCTATCTGGACCCCTTCACCCTGCGACTGGAACGCATCGCTGAAGGGCGCACGGACGCACTTGGCCACACCGTTATCTCCGCTGAAGTGGACGGCACCGTGCGCGCCCAACTGCGGATCAACGAGGTGGTGGCCGACCTGTACCTGCGCGCGGGCAGCTACCACGCTTCCCTACCGGCACCCGCAAAGGACGAGGTGCGCACGATCGGTGGAACCGCTAAAATTGACCTCCTTTTCAAGGACCTACCGCCCTTGGACGTGAATGCCCTGATAAGCGACCTCAACGGACGCTTGGATGCGTTTTTGGCCCAAGACCTCGCCACTGACCAGCATGCCGGCATGAGCGCGGTGGGCAAGGTCCGCAACGGGAAGGAGGTCATCCGGCCCGACACCGCGAACCGTGGTCGGGGCCTGTTCCTTTCACCGCGCTGGGACGAGGCACGCGTGGACACCTTTGCGCGGAAACTGACCCGATTCTACGCGGGGGTTGACGACCCCTGGTTCCAAAGCAATTTGGAATACGGCTTGGCCGGGCTGCGTTTCGGCCCCCGCACGGATGACCGGAACCTGTTCAACAGGTACCTCAAGGACAAGCCCGTGCTGTATGACGTGCCCGAGTACACCCGCTTCTTTTCCAACTTCTTCGCAGATTACCTGCTCCGCTTCCCGTTCCGCACCAACACCGTGAAGTTTCAACAAGACATCAAACAGGCGAACATGGACAGCCTGAAATCCATGCTCTCCAAGCAGGATTTCCTCCACGATGACCGCCGTTGTGAACTGGTGCTGATCACAGGCCTTTACGCACAGCAGGCCAACAAGGAATTGGACCGCACGGGCATCCTTTCGATCCTTGGCCAGGTGAAGGAAAGGTCGGCATACCCAGAGCACCGGCAGATCGCGGCCAACATGCTGTGGGACTTGACGGCCATGGGCGCCGGCACCCCGTTGCCTGAGGTGGAGGTACTGGATTCCGCGGGTCACCGGTCCAGTTTGAACAATGCCCTCCAAGGGAGAAGCTGCATCCTGGTAACATCCATCGGCAATCCGTACAGTGAACAGGAATTGGCCGCAGTGGAACAATTGCGGAAGGAGTATGGTGGACAAGTCCGATTCATATGCGTGGCGCTGGACCGGGAGCCGGGCGCACTGGCGGCATGGATGCGCGCAAACCCGAAGCGCAACTGGGCCTGGTACGTGCCCGCCGGGCAGCAACAATTCCTGGACGCACTGCGCATCCGCAATGCACCCGTGCTGTTCATGCTGGAAGGCCATGCGCTGGTGGCTTCCCCGGGCCCATTGCCCAGCCAAGGGCTCGCCGCCGTTCTGCACGGGCTGAAGGTGAAGGATGATGCGGAGCAACGGCTTAAGCCGGATGGCGGTACTCCGCCTCCCAGGCGTTGAGCACCACCTGTACGGAGGCATAGGTGTCCCTGCGCATTTCAGCACGCCCTGCGTCGTCCATCCATCGCACCGCATCGATGTCCTCCTCGGTTTGGGCCTGGAGCGTCTCCGAAGCATCGCCTTCCATCAGGAACCAATGCGTGCATTTCAACTGCGGACCATTGCGCACATAGGTGTGCCATGTTTCCACCAAGGGCTTGACCAGCTTCAACCGCTGCAACCCGCACTCCTCGCGCACCTCGCGCAGCGCGGCCGCCCCGATCGCCTCACCGGGCTCCACCTTGCCTTTGGGCAAGTCCCAGCAACCCAGGCGATGAATGGCAAGCAAGCGGCCATCGGCATCGGTAACGGCGCCACCAGCGGCATGCACCAACCGGTACCCGCGCTTGAACCACTCCCAGACCTCTTCCGTGTCCCTGCCGAACGCATACGCGCCCTTCAAGTCCGTCTGCTGGAGCAAGGTGGCCACCAAGCGCTCCACATCATCAACATTTTCCACCCGGAAGGCCAGCCACTTGTGCGGCATGGCACTCATTTTCGGCGGTTCACCGACGATCAACCGCTTTCCGTCGATGTGGACTTCATACTTTCGCGCCATGGATGCCCGTCTTGATCCGGCGCTGAAGATCGCTGAATTTCTGTTGAAGATCAAGGCCGTGCGGCTTGACGCCAAAAAACCGTTCACCTGGGCCAGCGGATGGAAGAGCCCGATCTATTGCGACAACCGCCGCTCCCTGAGCCATCCGGTGATGCGCACTTACATCCGCCAACAGTTCGTGGAGGCCATCAACCGTGAGTTCGGCAAACCCGACATGATCGCGGGCGTGGCCACCGGGGGCATTGCGCACGGCGTGCTGGTGGCGCAGGAAATGGGTTTGCCTTTCATCTATGTGCGCAGCGCCGCCAAGGAGCACGGCATGAAGAACATGGTGGAGGGCGACCTGACCCAAGGGCGGAACGTGGTGGTGGTGGAAGACCTGGTGAGCACCGGGAAAAGCAGCCTGAGCGCAGTGGCATCGCTGCGGGATGCAGGTTGCGAGGTAAAAGGCATGGTGAGCATTTTCACCTACCGGCTGAAAGTGGCGTCGGAAGCCTTCGCGAACGCCAAGGTTCGGCTGCACGCGCTCACGGACTACAACATTCTGCTGGAACAGGCCATAGTGGACAAGTACATCACCGAAAAGGACCTGGCATCACTGCGCCGATGGCGGGAGGACCCCGCCAACTGGCCGGAGATCGCCGCCACCAAACCAGCCGGCGCCGTTCCCGAAAAACCGGCCAAGTGACCATGACCAGGATCGAAAGCAAGCACGTAAGCATCGCCCGGCCCGCCAGTGCGCTGTACGACTTTCTCCAGGACATGAACAACTTCAAGCCATTGCTGCCCCAGGACCGCATCAGTGATTGGGCCTGCGATGGGAATTCCTGCTCGTTCATGGTGCAAGGTGCTGCCACCATCGGGCTGGCCTTGGACGGGGGCACGCCGAATTCCCTGGTGAAAATGAAGAGCACCGACCGCGCCCCCTTCCCCTTCACACTCGACGTGCACTTGAGGGAGGAGGACGGCGCCACGCAAGCCTTTCAGGTATTCCAGGCAGAGCTGAACCCCATCATCAAAATGATGGTGGAGAAACCGCTGAAGAACTTGTTCGACCACATCGCGGACAAGATGGTGGCGCTGCACGGCTGATCCACCCGTGGAGGCGAAATGCCAAAACGATCAACAACACGGATGCGCCAGGCGGGATCAGGGCGAAATTGGCGTCACATTTGAACGCATGGCTTCCAGACGAGGCGGGGCAACGGACGACGGCGCCAAACCGGCGAAGCTCTCCAAGGCCGCGATCCGCAAATTCTTCCGGGTGTTCCGCTATATGCGGCAACAGCGGGGGCTCTTCGCCCTGGGCATGGTGTGCCTGTTGGTGACCAGCCTGCTGAGCGCGGCCTTTCCCTGGCTCATCGGCAAATTGATCGATGCGAAAGCCACCGGCACGTTCTGGCACGCACCGCTCACCGACATGGGCAACGTGCATTCCATCCTCAAGTTGCTGCTGCTGGTCTTCGCCGCGCAGGCCTTCTTCGGGTTCTGGCGGATCTGGACCTTCGGGTCGGTGACTGAAAATGCCATGACCAACCTGCGCCGGGACACTTACGCGCACCTGCTCCGGCTGCCCATGACCTTCTTCGCGCAGCGCCGCGTGGGCGAGTTGAACAGCCGCATCAGCGCGGACGTTGCACTGTTGCAGAATGCTTTCACCACCGTGCTCGCGGAGTTCCTGCGCCAGTTCGTGGTGATCCTGGTGTGCATCATCGCGCTCACCTACCTCAGCTCCGAGCTGATGCTCACCATGCTGGCCACGCTACCGGTGGTGATGCTGGTGGCGGTCTTCTTCGGGCGCTTCATCCGCAAGCTCAGCAAGCAGGTCCAGGACCGCATTGCCGAAAGCAACGTGATCGTGGACGAGACGTTGCAAGGCATCCAAAGCGTGAAGGCCTTCAGCAATGAAGGCTACGAAACCAGGCGCTATGATGCCAGCGTGCAGGAAGCCCGCAGGCTGGCCCTCCTTGCCCTGCGCTGGCGCGGAGGGTTCATCAGTTTCGTCATTTTCTGCATGTTCGGCGTGGTGGTGTTCGTGGTGTACCGTGCCGCCCTGCTCAAGGACGCGGGCTTGATGAGCATGGGCGACATCACCAGCTTCGTGGCCTTCAGCATCATGATCGGCGCCAGCATCGCCGGCATCCCGGAGCAGATCACCTCCCTGCTGAAGGCCGTGGGCGCCACCGAACGCCTCATGGACCTGCACGATGAAGTGGCCGAACCCGTGCACCTGGGCCCCAAGGGAGATCATCTTGCGCTCAAGGGCAGCATCGCATTCAAACAGGTCGGTTTCCACTATGCAACACGTCCCGATGTGCCGGTGCTGCGCGGTGTCTCATTCACCGCCGAGCCGGGGCAGCGCATCGCCCTCGTGGGGCCCAGTGGAGCAGGCAAGAGCACCATCGCCTCGCTGGTGCTGCGCTTTTACGATCCCGTGGACGGCGCAGTGCTGATCGATGGCAGGGATGCACGCGAATACCCGCTCACCGCGCTGCGCGACCGCATGGCCATCGTGCCGCAGGAGGTGCTGCTCTTTGGCGGGACCATCCGGGAGAACATTGCCTATGGGAAGCCCGGTGCGCCGCAAGAGGAAGTGGAAGCGGCGGCGCGCCAGGCCAACGCCCATGATTTCATCGTGCGCTTCCCCCAAGGGTATGATACGGTTGTTGGGGAACGCGGCGTGCAGCTCAGCGGTGGCCAGCGGCAGCGCATCGCCATCGCCAGGGCCGTCCTGAAGGACCCCGCCATCCTGATCCTTGACGAAGCCACCAGTGCACTGGACAGCGAGAGTGAACGGCTGGTGCAAGGCGCCTTGGACGAGTTGATGAAGGGCCGTACCAGCGTGGTGATCGCGCACCGCCTCAGCACCATCCGCAAAGCGGACAAGATCCTGGTATTGGACAAGGGCCTGGTGGAGGAGAGCGGCACGCACGACGAGCTGATCGCGAACAGCGGCGGGCTCTACAGTTCATTGAACCGCCTGCAGGCCGATCCCGCTTGAGGAAATCGCCCGGTTCCGCGCCGCCCACTGCCACACTTTGCAGGGGTTGGCATCTTCATTCCCGTGGCTTTCCTAAATTTCCGGCTGATGTTCCACCCCATCCGGATCCATTTCGCAGGAATTGTGCTCGCCCTTGCCGTGGGAAACATGGCGCACGGGCAAAGCACCGTGCTCTTCCACCAGGACACCAGCCTGTACGTATACGGTACCGTCAAGGACCTTGCCACCGGTGATTCCCTGCCGGGCACCGACATCCTGATCAAGAAACTGCCCGGGGACCGTGTCTTCAGGGAGCTTCATGCCGATGATCACGGGAACTACAACTTCTACCTCGGCAAGCGTTCCCGGTACAAGGTCACCTATGCCCACAAGGACATGGTTGCCAAGCACGTGGAAATTGACGCGCAGAGCGTGCCGGACACCAGCTGGCACGGCGGCATGGCCATGGAGGTCACCATCTCACTGCTTGAGCCGTTCAAGGGATCGGACAACGCGATCTTTGATGAAGCCATCGGACGAAGCAGGTACAACCCTGCCACGAACCTGCTGGAGTGGGACATGGACTACACGCAGCGGATCAAGGAAAGGATGGATGCGTTGAAGGAGCGGGAGGAATAGCCTCCCCATCCTGTGTGGAAAGTAGTGATCGCCGACACTAAAGCTCCACCTCCACCACCTTCTTCGTCACGAAGAACTCCTCCGGGAAGAATTGCGCGAGCGCATGTACCCGGAAGCGCTGCCGCACGGTGCGCAGTTCATCGGCCAGCTCCCCGCCTTTCAAATACAGGAGCTTCCCCTTGCCCTTCGGCACCAAGTGCTTTGTCATGCGCAGGAATTCGGGCAGTGTGGTGACGGCACGGCTCACGATGAAGTCATACTTCAGCGGATGGTCCTCGCTGCGGACTTGTTCCGCCGTGCAGTTCGCCAAGCCGAGCGCTTCGACCACACCCCGGACGGCAACGACCTTCTTCCCGATGCTGTCGATGCCGTGGAAGGTGCACTGCGGAAAGAGGATGGCCAACGGCACCAACGGAAAACCTCCGCCGGTGCCCACGTCCACGATGCGTGCCCCGGCAAGGAACTGCTCCACCTTGGCAATGCCGAGCGAATGCAGCACGTGTCTCTCATAGAGGTGTTCAAAGTCCTTCCGGGAAATGAGGTTCACGCGTTCATTCCACAGCGCATATTGTGCGCCCAGCGCGCCGAACAGGGCACGCTGCGCATCCGACAGGCCTGGGAAATGCCGGAAGATCAGTTCGGCTCCTTCCATTGGATCAGGCGGTCAACCGGCCGGATAAGCCATGGCCGCCGCGGCATGCACGGATCGCCCGGCTGTGCGACGCTCCCATCCCTTCGCCCGGCCCCCCGAACTCATATCGCGTCCTTGCGGGTGTCCAAGAGGTTCTCCAGGAACTCACGCGCACGGAACAACTGGGCCTTCACGGTCCCCAGGGGGAGGTCCAGTTCCTCGGCGATCTCCTCATAGCTGTATTCCTTGTAGTAGCGCAGCTCCACCAATGTGCGGTAACGTGGCTTGAGCTTCCCCACCACCTCACGCATCACCTCGCTTTTCTGGTCCTTGATCACGCTCTCCATGGGGTCAAGGCCATGGCCCTTGAGCTCGATGTGCATCTCATCACCATCCTGTGTGCCGATGGGTGAATCAATGCTGAGCATCTTTTTCTTTTTCTGCTTGCGGATCCAGTCGATGCAGTTGTTGGAGGCGATCTTGAACAGCCAGGTGCTGAACGCATAGTTCGGCGTGTACTGGTGCAGGCGGTGGAAAGCCTTGCCGAACGCTTCAATGGTGAGGTCGTCCGCGTCATCCTTGTTGTTGATCATCTTCAGCAGCATGAAGTAGATCGAGTCGCGGTAGCGGGACATCAGCTCGGCATAGGCCTTCTGGTCCTTCTTGTCCACCGCTCGGCGCACGAGTTCCAGGTCATAGACGGCCTTGTCGGACAGGTTCAGGTTCACTTCCATCGTTGCGGCTTGATGATGAGCGTGCTGAGGTATATGCAGGGATCCAAAAGTATGAACAGCCATTCCAAGGGCAGGGCCAGCCAAATGATGCCGCCGGCACCGAGCTTGCGCATGGCCAACATGCCAATGGGCAGGAAGATGAGCAGCTCGATGGAGAGCCCGGCAATGGCCGGCAGGAAGTGCGCGGTGGCAAAGAGGAAGGCAATGGTTGCCCACAGCACCAGGCGTGCCGCCGGCAGCAGGGTGAGCAGCAACTGGTGCCCGAAGCGGTAGAAACGCGCGGTGGTGTAATGCCTTCGCTTGCGGCGGAACCATGTGGCGAGGTCCGGCGTGGCGCGCGTGGTCATGTAGGAGCGTCCATCCGCAATGGCGGTGGTATTGTGGGCGCGTGCCACCTCATTGATGAAGAGGTCATCGTCCCCGCTCATCAACTGGCGGTGGCGGTGCTGGCCCTTTGCCGCGAAAAAAAGGTCGCTGGAAAAGGCCATGTTGCGGCCCACGCCCATGTACGGGAACCCGGCCTGCGCGAAACTGATGTACTGGACCGCCTTGGTGAAACCATCATACCGTTCCAGCAGGCTGGTCAATCCGTCCTGGCGTTCATAGGGGCTGTGGCCAATGATGATCTGTTGGCCGTTGCGGAACCCTGCGGCCATGATGCTGATCCACTCACGGCCGGTGGGCATGCAATCGGCATCCGTCACAAGCACATTGGGGTATTTTGCGCTACGCACGCCTACGCCGAGGGCGATCTTCTTCCCGTAGCTGAACTTCTCATCCGCCTGAATGTTCACCGGGCGCAGGAGCGGATATTGGGGCTTCAGCCATTGGAGCACCGCCCACGTGTCATCCTCGCTGCGGTCGTTCACCACGATCAGCTCAAATTCCCGGTGGTCCTGGTCCATCAGCAGCGGAATGAGCTGTTGCAGGGCGATGCTTTCATTGCGCCCGCATACCACCACGCTGATCGGCAGGTCACGGTCGGGCTGCACGTCCTGCTTCCGGAACGCCAGGCGGCTGAACATGGCCAGATGGAAGAATGCCAGGACTGCCAAGGCAGCAGCGAGCAGGAAAAGGACAGTGGTGGCGATCAAAGCAGGTCCGCGCGGTCCGCGCCGATGGTACGGGGCGAAGCTATCCGAAGCCCCGGACCGGGAACGTGCCGAATGAGCCCAGTTATGAACAACGGCGGCGTGGATGCCGGGCCCGTTCCCGTGGGCGATCTTCGCACCCCGATGGAATTCAACCTACTGACCACCGATCCCGGAAGCAAGGCCCGCGCCGGGGAGCTGCACACCGCGCATGGCGTGGTGCCCACGCCCATCTTCATGCCGGTGGGCACCTTGGGCGGGGTGAAGGCCGTGCACATGCGTGAGCTGCGCGAGGATGTGAAGGCCTCCATCATCCTGGGCAACACGTACCACCTGTACCTGCGGCCCGGCACGGAGGTGATCGAACATGCAGGGGGCCTGCACAAATTCAATGGCTGGAACGGACCCATCCTCACCGATAGCGGCGGGTTCCAGGTGCACTCGCTCAATGAGATCCGCAAGATCACCGAGGAAGGCGTGAAATTCCAGAGCCACATCGACGGCAGCCGCCACCTCTTCACCCCGGAAGGCGTGATGGACATCCAGCGCACCATCGGCGCGGACATCATCATGGCCTTCGATGAATGCACGCCGTGGCCCTGCGAGCCCAAATATGCCACTGACAGCATGCACCGCACCCACCGCTGGCTGGACCGCTGCCTGGACCGCTTCAACGGCACGGAACCCAAGTACGGCTATGAGCAGGCGCTCTTCCCCATCGTGCAAGGCAGCACCATGCCCGAGCTGCGCAAGGCCAGCGCGGAATACGTCGCGAAGAAAGGTGCTTGGGGCAACGCCATTGGCGGATTGAGCGTGGGCGAGCCGGAAGAAGAGATGTACGCCATGGCCGAGCTCTGCTGCGACATCCTGCCCAAGGACCGGCCGCGCTACCTGATGGGCGTGGGCACCCCGTGGAACCTGCTGGAGAACATCGCCATCGGCGTGGACATGTTCGATTGCGTGATGCCCACGCGCAACGGCCGCAACGGCATGCTCTTCACGCGGGATGGCGTGGTGCAGATCAAGAACAAGGTGTGGGCCGATGACCACTCCCCGCTGGACGCGGACGGCACCAGCTTCGTGGACAGCGCGTACAGCAAGGCCTTCGTCAGGCACCTCTTCGTCACCAATGAGATCCTGGGCCTGCAGATCGCCAGTCTGCACAACTTGGCCTTCTACGTTGCGTTGATGACCGAGGCGCGCGGGCGTATCTTGGAGGGCACCTTCACGGAATGGAAGTCCGCCATGCTGCCGAAATTGAAGAACCGAATATCTGGATAGTCGGGAGTCCATGAGCCGGGAGTCGCGAGTCCGATTCGCGACTCGCGACTCACGACTCAAGACTCACGACTCACGACTATAAGGCCGACCTTTGCAAGGCATGCTAAAAACCCTCGACCGCTACATCATCCGGCAGTTCCTGGGCACCTTCTTTTTCATTCTGGTGCTGATCATGGCCATCGCCGTGGTGTTCGACATCAGCGAGAAGACGGAGGATTTCGCCAAGACCTCCGCCAGCGTTTACGAGATCGTGGTGGACTACTACATCAACTTCATCATATACTACAGCAACTTGTTCAGTGGCCTGCTGATCTTCATCGCCGTGCTCCTGTTCACCAGCCGCCTGGCCAGCCGCAGCGAGATCATTGCGGCGCTGAGCAGCGGGGTGAGCTTCCCACGCTTCGTGCAGCCCTTCTTCATCGCGGCCACCATCCTCACCGCGCTTTCACTCTATGTGAACGTGTTCCTGTTGCCGCATGCCAACCGCACGCGCCTGGCGTTCGAGAAAGCGCACATCTGGAGCACCTACAAACTGGAGGAAAGCAATGTGCTGCGCGAGATCGCCCCGGGGGAGATCGTCTATTTCGAATCCGTGGACATGGCGCGGCAAACAGGCTATCGGTTCAGCCTGGAAAAATGGGAACACGGCCAGTTGCGTTCAAAATTGCTGAGCGACCGCGCGGTGTACGACAGCACCAAAGGCCAGTGGGCCGTGTACGATTACATGATCCGCTACATCCCCGAGGACCACGGCCCCGCAGCCATGGATGCCGCAGGGCCCGATCTGCCCGCTGCCCCGGAAACGATGCCCCGTGAGCGGATCAGGCAGGGCGCGCGTTTGGACACGGTGATCCCCCTCAAGCCTTCCGACCTCGGGCAACGGTTGGCCATAGCCCAAGCCATGGACCGCAACGAGATCGCGGACTTCATCGCAGCGGAGAAAGCACGCGGAGGAAGCACCGTGGCCTACTATGAAGTGGAGCAGAAGCAACGCACCTCCTACCCGTTCGCCACGTACGTGTTCACGCTGATGGGCGTGGGCATTGCGAGCCGTAAAGTGCGCGGCGGCACCGGGGTTCACCTGGTGCTCGGCGTAGTTCTTTGCCTGCTATACGTGTTCACCATGAAGATGACCACGGTGGCCGCCACCAATTCCGACTTCAACCCCACGCTTGCCGTCTGGGTCCCCAACATCATCTTCGGCATCATCGGTGCCTGGATCTACTGGAAGGCGCCGAAGTGAACGGAACCTACTGCGCCACCGGATAGCCCTTGTCGATCCAGTCCTGCTTCATGTTGTCCTTCAGGTCGAGCAGCTTGCCGTTCTTGAAGCCCATTTCCTTCAGGATGTTGAAGGCCGGGCGCACATTGGGGCAACGGCTGTAGGGGCAGCATCCGCAGTAGATCACCACTTCGGCATCCTTGGGCAGCTTGGCCAGTTCGGCGCGCAGCTTGGCCTGGCTCGCCGCTTCCCCGCCCGGCCCAATGTGGATGGAGCCTGGAATTCCGCCCACGGGGCCGATGTCAAAGATCACGGGCTGCCTGGCGCTGCTGTCCGCGATGGCCTTGGCCAGCGTCGCAGGTTCCATCAATTCCCCCTGTGTCCATGGCACAGCCTTGTCCTGCCCGCAAGCAACCAACGGGAGCAGCAGGAGCGTGAAGCAGGCGGCGGATACAACATTGCGGAACGTGCTGTACATCGGTTCAAGATTTGGTCTTCAAAGTTAATTCGCTTGGATCGTGCCTTGTGCCAGCACGTTGCAATCACATGGTGCCGTCCGGGAGTCAATGTCGCAATGATGCTTCAGGGAGATCTGTTGAATGGGCCTTCGGCTTGCCCTTTGCGCGTGCATCAATCGCATGCATTACCAGGCCATCCGGTCGCCCATGTCCTTCAAGTCCTGCTCCAGTGTTGCCTGGCGCACGGGCTGGATGCCCGTCAGACGGGTATCCAGCGCCACCTCCATGCTCATCAGTTCCAGGTGCTGGTCCACGAAGAGGAGTTCGGTTTCGGGATAGATCGATCGCAGTGCCTCGATCAATTGCAGCACGGACCAGGAATGCTCCACCAGGTCATGGGTGCCAGTAGGCCCGTTTGGCACCAACGCCGCTCCCAATGCCGCCACCACTGCATCCACATGAATGAAGGGGCGTTTTTGCTCCCCGCTGCCCCGCACGGTGATCCGGCCTTGGAAATGGGCCTGGAAAAGAAAGCGGTTGATCACGGCGTCGAAGCGCATGCTTCGGCCGGGACCGTACACATTCCCGGAGCGGAGGATGAGCACCTCCTGCTTTTCGCCCAAGCGATCCACATGGGCCTCACCGCGCAACTTGGAATGGCCATAGGCCGAGCGCGGCGATGGCTTCACCTTCGCATTTGCGGAACCCTGTCCCTGTCCGTACACCGAGGCGCTGCTCAGGTAAACCACCCGTGCCTTGGGCGCCACTTCCTCCACGGCATACACCACTTCGGCCGTGCCCCAGTGGTTGACCTGCTCAAACTGGCTGTGGCTGGCATCGGAAAATGGCGTGGTCACTTTCGCGGCGAGATGATAGACCACGTCGCATCCGGCCAGTTC
Organism: uncultured Flavobacteriales bacterium; assembly: GCA_937873385.1. Classification (GTDB taxonomy): domain Bacteria; phylum Bacteroidota; class Bacteroidia; order Flavobacteriales_F; family PHOS-HE28; genus PHOS-HE28. The sequence goes on from CALMYC010000130.1 coordinate 35,892, forward strand.
CTGCAACAACCGCCGCGAATCCAGCACATCGCCCTGCACAAAGCGCACCTTGGCCTTGCCGAGCTTCGGCCCCATGAACACGCCGAAGTGCCCGCGGTCCAACAGGTCATAGATCACCAGTTCGCTTACGCGTTCATCCTTGGCGAGCCAAGCACACAGCTCCGCCCCCACATAGCCGGCACCTCCCGTCACCAGTACTTTCATGGTTGCTTGATCTTGTCCGCCCCGAGGTCGGTGTTCAGTCCGCATTCGGTCTTCCTCAACCCGTACCAGCGGCTGGTGCGTTCATCATACCCTTCCAAGGCCTTGCGGGTGGACGGCATGTCCCCGATGCTCAAATAGCCTTCCGCTTCCAAGGGATGGGGTGGCAGGTTGAATTCCCGGATGTACGCATGCACCATCCTGGAATCCCAATCCAGCATGGGGTGGTAGCGCAGGCAGCCGTACGCCGCAGGCTGCTCCACGTGCATGGCCTTGCGTGTGGCGCTCTGGTCCGCGCGCACACCGTTGATCCACACGTCATGCTCCGCCAAAACGCGCTCCATCGGCTGCACCTTGTTCAGGTAGGAGTCCCGGTCGGGGTCCCAGCTGTACATCAACAGGCCCTCCGCGTTCATCTGCTGGCTCTTGGGGACCAGCGGCCGCAGTTGAATGAAATTCAACCCCAGCAAGTCCTTCAGGGTGTCGCGGAACCGAAGCGTCTCCGGGAACAGGTAGCCTGTGTTCACGTAGTATACCGGCACCGACGGGTCAATGCGCATGAGCATGTGCAGCATGGGCACGCTGTGGCCTTGGAAGCTGGTGCTGGCGAAGATCTTCCTGCCTTCCTTGCGGAAGGCCCGGACCCGGTCACGGAACTGCCCGAACGTTGGCATGCCGCAAAGAACCGGCAATTTGCCTTACCGCCAACTGACTTTCGGCAGCACAGCAGCATGGCCAAGCAGGGTGTCCCAACTTTGCGCCATGCTCGCCGATGCCTTGTTGAAGGAAGTGTTCCATTTCACCCTGGAACATGTACAGTTGCCGGAAGGCATTGAAGTGCTGGACCCGTTCCGCGGTGAACACGCGGGACAAGTCCACGACCTGGTAACCTTGTTCCACCGGAAATACTACAGCGACGATCGCCCGCGCATCCTGATGCTCGGCATCAACCCGGGGCGGTTCGGCGCTGGCACCACGGGCATCTGCTTCACGGACACCAAACGCTGTGAAAGCGAACTGGGCCTGCCGGTGAAGGGGATCCGAACCCACGAGCCCAGCAGTGATTTCTTCTACAGGGCGGTCCGCGCGGCCGGCGGCCCGGATGCATTCTACAGCCGCGTCTATGTCCAGGCCCTCTGCCCGCTCGGCTTCACACGCATGGGGCCGAAGGGATCGCAGGTGAACCTCAACTACTACGACGACCCTGGATTGCAAAAGGCCATCACGCCCGTTGTGACAGCGTGGATCTCCAGGCTCATCGGCACCGGACTGCGCACGGACGTGATGTGCTGCATCGGCACCGGCAAGAACCTGGCCTTCCTGGCAAAGCTCAACGCAGAGCACCTCTTTTTCAAGCGCATTGTCCCGCTGGAGCACCCCCGTTTTGTGATGCAGTACCGCTTCAAACGGATGGAGGAATACACCGCGAAGTACGCGGAGGCCTCCATGCTTTAGCCCGGCCTACACCGGCTTGCGGAACAAATACCGCGTCAGGAAGATCCCCGCCTTGTCGCTGCTTTGCACCCCGGCCGTCACTTGGTACAACTCCCAGCCGTCCGCGGTGAACTGATTGATGTTGTCCACGATCAGCTTGTCATTGTTCGCCACGTTCTTGAAGTTGATGCCGGTGAGGCTGTAAAAGTTGAGCATGTCCTTTTCCAGGTCCTGCCCGTCCTTGTCGCTGGTGATGATGCGCGACCGCCCCATCCCACCGGGCACCACGCTCTCGATCGTGGAGAACTGGCGGTAGGTGTACGCTTGTGCCTGCGGCATGGGCCGGAAACTGTAGCCGAGGAACAGGGTGCAGGCCAGGCCGGCACCGATCAACAGGGAACGCATGTTCGTGTTCATGGGAGGAATGTTACTTTGTGCTGGTTTGCGAGCGAAATTGCAACAAGAACACCAACCCATGAAAAAAATCGTGCTGCCCCTCCTTCCCGCCCTGCTGTTGGCCACCTCCACAGCGGCACAGACCAAGATCACCATCTCCGAGGTGCGGGCGGTGGACCGGCAGGATACCGTGCGGGGCACGGACGCCACCATCCAACTGAACGGCGCCGAGGGATCCGGCAACGCGTACATCCTCAACGCGGGGGAGCTGGTGGTGAAATTGGGCGCCAAGGTGTCCACGCACAACGTGGCGCGCAGCAGCATGAAGGATTCCGCCGTGAACCTGATCATGGAGATCGCAATGAAGGCCGGTCGCGACAAGGACAACAAACGGGTTGAAAAGATCTTCTACATGGACCAGAGCCGCACCGGCACGGTGGCGCAGCGGTTCACCTTCAAACAGGGGTTGAACGTGCGCACCATCAGCCTCTCCTTCAACGTGGCCGTTGAATGAGCGTACCTGCCACGCGACTGTTTGACCTGCTGGACAAGCAATTGGCCGAATTCCCGCAGGAGGTCTGCATTGCCACCAAGGAGCAGGGCGTGTGGCGCAACCACCGCACGGCCGATGTGGTGCAGACCGCCGAGAAGCTCGCCTTGGGCCTGATGCAACTTGGCATCGGGCCGGGTGACCGGGTGGCCATTGCCAGCGGCAACCGGAGCGAGTGGTGCATCACCGACCAAGCCCTGCTGCGCATTGGCGCCATCAATGTGCCCATCTACCCCACCAGCAGTGTGGAGGACTATGCATACATCCTGAACCATGCCGGGGTACGCGTTTTTTTCGCCAGCAACGCGGAACTGCATGGAAAGGCCGAAGCGGCGGCGGCGAGCGTGCCCTCCCTGCAACACCTGTTCACCTTTGACCAACTGGACGGCCTGCCGCACTGGACCCTGTTGCTGGGTGCGGGTGAACGCCAACGGGACAAGTTGGAGGAATACAAGGCCCGCGTGAAGGGAAGCGACCTGGCCACCATCATCTACACCAGCGGCACCACGGGCAGGCCCAAGGGGGTAATGCTGAGCCACGCAAATATCCTGAGCAACGTACATGCGAGCGAAGAACGGTTGCCGGTGGCCACCGGATCGCGCTGCATCAGTTTTTTGCCGCTGTGCCACATTTATGAACGCATGCTGATGTACCTGTACCAGTGCACGGGCATGAACATTCATTTCCAGGAAAGCCTGGACGACCTTGGCGCGCGGATCAAGGAAGTAAGGCCGCATGTGTTCACGGCGGTGCCGCGACTGCTGGAGAAGATCTATGATTCCATCCTGGCCAAGGGCGAGGCACTGTCCGGCATCAAGCGCAAGTTGTTCCTGCTCTCCCTGCACGTGGGGGAGAACTATGAAGTGCAGGGCAAAGGCCCTTGGTACAAGCTGCAGCACGCATTGGTCGGCAGGCTCGTCTTCAGCAAGTGGCGCGAGGCCCTGGGCGGCGAAGTGCTGTGCGTGGCCAGTGGCAGCGCCGCCCTGCAACCCAGGCTGGCGCGCATCTTCAACGCGGCGAGCATCCCCTTGATGGAGGGCTACGGGCTCACGGAAACCTCGCCCGTCATCAGCGTGAACGACGCGCGCAACGACGGCCTCCGCTTTGGCAGCGTGGGCAGGCCGATCACGGGTGTCCAAGTGCGCATCGCCGTCGACGGCGAGATCCTGGTACAGGGCCCCAACGTGATGATGGGCTACTACAACCAGCCGGAACTGACGGCCGAAGTGCTGGACACCGAAGGCTGGCTCCACACGGGCGACATCGGCAGGCTGGACCCCGATGGTTTCCTCTACATCACGGACCGGAAGAAGGAAATATTCAAGACCAGCGGAGGCAAGTACGTGGCCCCCCAAGTGATCGAGAACAAGCTCCGCGCCTCGCGCTTCATTGAGCAGGCCATGGTGATCGGCGAAAACCGCAAATTCCCGGCCGCCCTGATCGTCCCCAGCTTTGCCTTCGTCAAGGACTATTGCGCGCTGAAGGGGATCCCGTACGGCAGCAACGCCCAAGTCGTGCGGCAACCCGCCATCATCGCCCGCATCCAACAGGAAGTGGACACGGCAAATGAGGGGCTCGGCCACTGGGAACAAGTGAAGAAATTTGCGCTTCTTTCCTCGGATTGGAGCATCGACGGAGGTGAATTCACGCCCTCGCTCAAGCTGCGCCGAAAGCCGATCCTGGCGAAGTACGCCCAGGAGGTGGAAGCCATTTATGGCATCGCCTGAACAGGACCCCCCACCCTATTTTCACGCCCAAACTTCCTGACCATGCGCCTCCGCACCATCCCCTTCGTGTGCTTGCTATTGCTGCTGCCGGCCTGCAAAAAGGAACCGGGCGATGGAGGAAGGGCGGTGATCAAGGGGACGGTACTGCGCCAAAACGTGAATGCCGTGGGCAACCCGATCGGCGACCCCTATCCCTACCAGGAAACCCGGGTGTACATCATCTACGGCGACGATGAATTCCACGATGACGACACACGCACAGGGCCGGACGGCAACTTCGAGTTCCGTTGGCTGCGCAAGGGCAAGTATACCGTGTACACCTTTGGGGAGTGCAATTGCCCCGGCAATTCCGTGGAAGTGTCCGCCCAGGTCAGCATCAACGGAAAGAAGGATGTGGTGACCGTCCCCACCATGATCGTCAACAACTTTTGAAGCTCCTGCGGCACATCACCGATCAACCGGGCACGCCCGGCACCCTGCCTGCACTGCTGTGCCTGTGGGTCGCACTGTGCATTTCCGGTGCGGTGGAAGCCCAGGAGACCTCCCCCCTGAAGCCTTCCACGGACGGAGAACTGTGGATGAGCATTTCGGGATCGTACCAACCGTTCAAGAAAAAGGGCCACAAGTACAGCAGCCAGCCGCTATTGGGCAAACTGCAATTCCAAAGTGATCTCGGATGGCGTGCCACGCTGGAGCCCTTCACCAGCAAACAGGTGTATGGAACGTTCGGGGCGAAACTCCGCCTCACCGACTTCCTGCGCGTGGGGAGCGAATACCGCTACAGCGCCCGCGACAAATACAGCTCCAACACGTCGCGGATCGACCTGCAGCTGTGGCTGAACTGGACGAAGGACCGCGTGCGCCTGGACCACCGTTTCATGTACCAGCATGACTTTGTTGACGTGACCAAGGTCCGTTCAGTCCTGCGCAACCGGCTGACGGTGGAGTACAACATCCCGGGTTGGAAATTGGACCCGCACTTCAGCGCCGAAGCGTTCACCGGCTTGCATTACACGGGCAACGACCTGGTGGGCATGCGCTATGAACTGGGCACTGAACTGGACCTGGACAAGAAGAAAACACGATCCCTGGAGGTAGCCGTCCGATATGGACAGGAACTCCACACCGCCAATCCGCAAAACAGGTGGATCTTTGTGGTGGCCTACGGGCACGAATTCAAAAAGAAGTGAGCAATTATCCCTTCAGGACCCGGATCATCGCAGTCGCCGTGATCTTCATCGCCGCTGTGCTGGCGGCCTATTTCATCATTCGCCCATCCGGTGAGCTGCCCATCTACCACCCATCGGAGCTGGACCAGCGCCTGGTGGGGGAATCCGCCAAGTCCGAGCAAGGAGAACACCGCATCAAGCCGTTCCACCTCATCGACCAGGATGGCGACAGCGTATTCCTCAGCAGCGTGGCGGGCAAAGTGGTCCTGGCGGATTTCTTCTTCACCACGTGCGGAAGCATCTGCCCCAAGATGAGCACGCAGATGCAACGCGTGCAGGAAGCCTTCAAGGGCGATGACCGCGTGATGCTCCTCTCCCACTCCGTAACGCCCGAAGCGGATTCCGTGCCCGTGCTCCGGGCCTATGCCCAAGAGTACGGCGTGGACCACCGCCGGTGGCGCCTGCTCACCGGCGACCGGAAGCAGATCTACCACCTGGCCCGCACCAGCTATTTCGCAGCCCTGGACGAAGGCGATGGTGGGCCGGACGATTTCGTCCACACCGAAAACTTCGTGCTGGTGGACCCCCTGGGAAGGATCCGTGGCTTCTACGACGGCACCAAGGCTGTTGAGGCGGACCGCGCCATGCAGGACATGCGGACGCTGCTGAAGGCCATGAAGAATTGATCGGGCCGTGACCTTTTGGTCGTGGTCCGTGGTCAGTGGTTCAAAATCCGTTGTTCGTCGCGTGTGGCCCCTGCTGGCGCGCGAATGGAAGCGGTGATCGCGCAGGGCCGTACCAAAGCTTTCCATCCTTCAGCCGCGCTGCTCCAGTCCACGGATGTTCCTTCTCCTTGCCCGGTCCCAGGATGTGGTACACGGTCCATCCGTCGGCCTTCAAGCGGTCACTGATCATGGAGCGATGACACCGCCACCACAGCACTTCGCTGCACATTATGCACGTGCGTCGTGCCGCCGCAAGGGCCTTCAATTCCTCAAGGCCCGCCCCGAATGCGGGATCGTTCATCATGTAGTCCGCATAGCCTCGAAATGCAGGATGCCGCCACACCGTGTTGGGAGAATCGGGCAGCACCTTCCGTCGTCCTCCCAGCGAACGGATATGCACATAGCCGATGCCCGACCGCTCCAACTCCGCCGGAAGCGTTTCCTTGTTGGTCCACGGCACGCGGCGCGACCCCGGGAAGCTGCGCACATCGGCCAGCATTTCAATCCGCAACGCCTTCAGCCACGCGATGAACTCATCCAACGGATGCGTGGAATGGCCAATGGTCCAGATCTCGGGTGCCATGTGGTAAATATCGAAGATCAGGATGCAGTCCGTGAGTCGTGAGTCTTGAGTCGTGAGTCTGACTCACGACTCAAGACTCACGGACTCAACACTCAGAGCCTCCCGTACCTTCGCGCCCCGCCTGAAAAACAGGCCCCTCACACATGAATTGCCTCTCCGTCGAGCGCCTCGCCAAACGCTACGGCCCCCGCCAGTTGTTCAAGGACATTTCCTTCGGTCTCGAAAAAGGCCAGAAAACCGCCATCGTGGCCCGGAACGGCACTGGCAAAAGCACGCTTCTGAAATGCATCGCCGGGCTGGAGACGCCGGACGAGGGCATCATCAGCTTCAACAAGGGCCTGCGCGTGGGCTATTTGGACCAGAACGTGGAGATGACGGCAACGCACTCCCTGGTGGACGAAATGCTGGAACGCGATGACCCCGTTACCAACGCGATCCGCGCCTACGAACATGCCGTGGCGCAGAACCTGGATGGTGAAGCGCTCCACGCCGCCATTGAACGCATGACCGAGCTGGAGGCCTGGGACCACGAGGCCCGCGTGAAACGGCTGCTGTTCCAATTTGGGCTGCGCGACCTGGAGCAGCCGGTGAACACGCTCAGTGGCGGCCAGCAGAAACGACTGGCGATGGCCAAGGTGCTCATTGACATGCCGGATGTGCTGATCATGGACGAACCCACCAACCACCTGGACCTGCACATGATCGAGCAGCTGGAAACGGAGCTGTCCGCACCGAACGTCACACTGCTGCTGGTCACGCACGACAGGTACTTTCTGGACAACGTCTGCGACGAGATCATTGAGATGGAGTTCGGCGAGTTCACCCGCTTCAAAGGGAACTACAGCTACTACGTGGAAAAGAAGGCCGAACTGGAGGAAGTGAGAAATGCCACCCAGCACCACCTCCGGGGCTTCATGCGCAGTGAGCTGGAATGGGTGCGCAAGATGCCGCGCGCACGGGGCACCAAGAGCAAGAGCCGCCTGCAGGCCTTTGACACGCTGAAGGAACTGGCCATGCGCGATTTCGACCACGGCCAGGTGAGCATCGACATTCAAAGCACCCGCCTCGGCGGCAAGGTGATCGAGGCCCGCAACCTCACCAAGAGCTTTGGCGACAAGAAGATCGTGGAGCACTTCAACTACAGCCTCAAGGCCGGCGACCGCATCGGCATCGTGGGCCCCAACGGCATCGGGAAAAGCACCTTCATCGACCTGCTCACCAAAAGGTCCGAGCCCGATGCCGGCAAGGTCACCATCGGCGATACGGTGGTGCTCAGCGTGTTCGGCCAACAGGGCTTGCAGCTGACCGAGGACAAGCGCATCATCGAGGTGGTGCGCGAGATCGCCGAGGTGATCCCCCTGAGCAAGGGCAAGACCCTCACCGCCGCCCAGCTGCTGGAGCGTTTCCTCTTCGACAAGGAAAAGCAGTACCAGTACGTCAGCACCCTCAGCGGCGGTGAAAGGCGGCGCCTGCACCTGTGCACGGTGCTGATGAAAAACCCCAACGTGCTGGTGCTGGACGAACCCACGAACGACCTGGACATCCCCACGCTCAATGCCCTGGAGGATTTTCTCACCGACCTCAACATCTGCCTGCTGATCGTCAGCCATGACCGTTTCTTCATGGACAAGCTCTGCACCAAACTGCTGGTGTTTGAGGGCAACGGCGTGATCAAGGAGTGGATCCACAGCTACACCGAGCTGCGGGAATACCAAAAGGAACTCGCGGCGCGCCCCTCCAAAAAATTGGAGGTTGCCACGGAAACCGCACCCCAAAAAAAGGCTTTCGGCAAGATGACCTATGCCGAGCGGAACGAGCTGAAGAAACTGGACAAGGAGATGCCCGCGCTGGAGAAGAAAAAGGAGGAGATCGCCGCGGAAATGGTGGCAAAGTCAGCGGACCACCACGCCATCATGGAGCTTTCAATCGAGCTTGAAAAGGCCACGGCCCAACTGGACCGCATGGGCGACCGCTGGCTTGAACTGATGGAGAAGCAGGAGACCGAAGGATAGTTCGTGGTTCGCAGGGTGAAGGGTGTGGAGCGCAGTTCCAAGGTCGTACGGCAGTTGCTTGGTCCATGCTCCGCTACGAACCACGTCCATTCATCGCTTCCTCCGCGTCAAACGCTAGGATAGTTCGTGGTTCGCAGGGTGAAG
>CALMYC010000131.1 GCA_937873385.1 uncultured Flavobacteriales bacterium
GCATTGGTAACCGCCACGCTCGGATTTGCCCTGCAGAGTTCCTTGCTGTTGCTGATCGGCGGTGCCGTGGCGTTCACCTTGGGATTGATCGGCAGCCGCCAATGCCGCGACCGGCAAGACCGCGGAAAGGGCTTTGCCATTGCGGGCATGGCTTTGGGCGCCATCCTGCTCTTTCTCGGCGCTCTGGGCTTGTTACTGGGTGCCTAATTTTTCGTTGACCCAACGTTTTTTTGGTCAAGGGTGGATGCTTTGATGGTGCGAAAGTGGCCTGCTTCCAATTGCGACACCATTACAGACATCCGTATGGACACATACTGGTGAATAAGTATTCTTCAAGGTTCATGTTCAGTAATTTACATGCCCGTTGATTTGCGTCATCAATGTGGTCTTATGAACAGTCGCATCCGTGGATCTCATTCCACTGGGAAGCTAAAAGTCTCCCTCGGGCGGCTTGGTTGCTATTGGGCGAGGCCGCAACCCTGTGCACACGATTGAACGAAGCAGCGCTTTCAGCCAAAGAGGCGGAACTGATCAACTACATTTCCCTGCTCCACGGCACTGTGGCGAGTGCGTCGATGGACGGGAACACCCTTACCGAAGACCAGCTCGACCGCTTGTTGGAGGGCAGTTTGACCTTACCCCCGTCCCAGGAGTTTTTGGGCCGGGAGCTCCTCAATTTGGTGAAGGCGGTACGCTGGACGGAAGCGCGCGCCCAGGCTTCCGACGGCGACCTCGGCGCTTGGGCATTGCAGGTCATGAACGCCCACGTTTTGAGCGGCCTGCCCACAACCAGCCCCGCCGGGGAATTCAGAAGCGTCCGCCTGGGGCTTCCCGGGGTCGTGCCTGCGACAGAAATTCCGCTGTTGCTGGAGCGCGCGTCCGAATGGTTCGCGGGGCCGGCCTTTGTCTCACGGCATGAGGAAGAACAGCTGCCTTTCGCCCTGGTCCGGGCATTCCTGGCCCAACTCTACCTGTTGTGGATCAATCCCTTTCCCGAGGGGAACGGACGTACGGCAAGGCTTCTGGGTCACCAACTGCTGATCCACGCCGGTGTACCTTACGCGGCAGCCCAACGCATGGCCATGCACACCGCCGCCACCCGCGGCGAACACGAGCGGCAAGTGCACCATGCCGCACGGCCCGGGAGCGATACGGCCCCATACATTGCGTACATGGCGCGGGGATTCACGGAACAGTTGCGCGCATTGTGGGATGAGGTGCAACAAGCACAAGCATCGGACTTGGTGCATTGTGGCCTGGCCCAATTGGTGGACCCCGACCACACGGAGGCGGGTAGAAGGCAGCAATTGTTGGCCAAGGCCTTGCTCGACCACGCAGAACCGCTGAAAGTGGCGCAGATCATGCGCTTGGACACCGAACTGGCGCTGCAATATGCCAGGCTTTCCCCCAAAACACTGCAACGCGACCTGGACTATTTGGGCCACCTCCGGTTGGTGGTGCGCCGCGGTCGTGAACTTCAACCGCAGCCCTACCCCACCCGCCCTTTCAAGGCAAGGCCAATTGCCTGAGCCGGCCGGCCAAGGCATGCACCTCCTCCGGCCCCTTGCCATTGTCGCGCCAATGCCTCAGGCTTTCCGCCCCGGCGGATTTCGAAAGCTTTCCGCCTGCAGGCCCGGTGAGCAGCGCGTGATGCAGGAAGACCGCTTTGCCGAACGCTTGCCTGCCCAGCAGGTCGGCCATGCATAATTGCACCAGGGTGGAGGGCAGCAGGTCAGCGCCCCGCACCACCAGGTCCACCTTGAACCGGAGATCATCGGACAAAGAGGCGATCTGGTACGCCGGGCGCCCGTTCCGTTGGCGGAGCACAGGGTCCGGCATGTCCAGTTCCAATTGCCGGATGTCACCCGAAGGCCAAACGGGCATGTTCACGGTGCCCTTGCACGGAATGCGCAGCCTCCATGCCACGCCGGGGCTATTGAGATCCAAGCCACGGTTGCGGCAATGGCCGTCGTATTCCCTGTTACATCCCCGGGCCTCCACTTCCTTTCGCGAGCAGGAACAAGCATACAGGTGGCCTTCCGCGCGCAGCTCCCCCAACAAGGCGTTGTATTCGCCCAAGCGCAGGTGTTGCGACCAGCTTTCAGCCAGTTGCCGCCCATCACGCGGGCCCAAGTCCCAGTCAATGCCCAGCCAAGCCAACGTTCTGAAGATGTCCTCCACATACTCGGGCCGCACGCGTTCCGCATCCAGGTCGTCAATGCGGAGCAACACCCTGCCTCCTGCTTCCCTGGCCAACATCCAGGCCAGCACAAAGGCGGCACCGTTGCCGGCATGGAGGTAGCCGCTGGGCGTGGGGGCGATGCGCGTTTTCATGCGCGTGGCGCAGGGTCTCCTTCGGAAGACAACTGCGGGAGTGTAGTGATGTGCCCGGGGCGGGACTTGAACCCGCACAGCCCTTGCGGGCCAAGGGATTTTAAGTCCCTCGTGTCTACCATTTCACCACCCGGGCGGGGGCCGCAAAGATGGACAGGATGGCTTCCCTCGGACAGGATAAGCAGGATAAAAACAGGAAATGGGGTACTCCTGGAACCCCGAAGCATGATTTGCAGATACTGCATCCAAGGTCCGCTGCGCGAGTCCTTGATGGGACTCATGCGCAAGACCTTGACAGCTCCCTCAAGGTCTCCCGAAGGGGACCTTGCAGGAGGGAAAGAGGGAAAGCACTATGCGTCAAGGTCCGCTACGCGAGACCTTGATGGGAC
>CALMYC010000132.1 GCA_937873385.1 uncultured Flavobacteriales bacterium
TCCGATGCTGAGCGCGCAGACGCTCGGCATGATCGGCGGCTTCAACGTGCTGGGCTCGCTGTTCTTCGCGCCCTTCGCCCAGGAGAACCCGGAACTCTTCCAGCTTGCGTTCGAGCGGCCTGTCCCTGGCTTCGTGCCCTCGGCGGCAAGCCTGAAGGAGGCCTTCCGCAAGATGATGGCCAAGAACGATGATGAACTGCGCGAAATGGGCAGAGTAAGCGCCGCCTTGGGTGCTTCCTGGGGCCCTGAACAATGGGCCGGTACCGTGATGGACCTGATCGCGGAAGGCCATGGCTAAGCCCCGTGTGCTGGTGTTCATCGATTGGTACGCACCAGGATACAAGGCCGGCGGCCCGGTCCGCAGCTTGGTGAACCTGGTGGACCACCTGCGGGCCGGCATCGACTTCCACATTGTGACGCGCAACACGGACTACACGGAAAGCACGCCGTATGCCGGTGTTGCACCGGATGAATGGACCACGTTGCCCGGCGGTGAAAAGGTCTGGTATGCCTCGGATGGAGGCACGACGCGCAAGGCCTGGAAGCGCATCCTGAAGGAAACGGACTGTGAAGCGATCTACATCAACGGATTGTACTCATGGTGGTTCAACATCCTGCCGCTTTGGTTGTCGCGCGGCATGGCGGTGCGGCGCGTGGTGGCGGTGCGGGGCATGCTTGCGGCGGGGGCCATGCGGCACGGGGCGTTGAAGAAGCTGCTCTTCCTCTCGTTTGCACGGATGATGGACTTGTACAAGGGTGTGCGCTTCCAAGCCACCAATGAAGAAGAGGCCAGGGACATCCGACTGCACATCTTGAAACATGCGGAAGTGCTTGTGGTGCCGAACCTGCCGCGAAAGGTGGGGGCGGTCGTGCAGCCGATCACCAAGGAGGTTGGACGCGTGAAACTGGTGAGCATCGCGCGCATCGCCGTGGAGAAAAACACCCTGTTGGCCATTGCGAGTTTGCGGCACGTGAGGGGCCAAGTGCAATTCAACCTGTACGGGCCGGTGTACGATGAAGCCTATTGGGCGAAGTGCCAGGCGGCCATCTCGGCGTTGCCGCCCAACGTGGAGGTGAAGCATGCGGGCACCCTTCCGCCGGATGAAGTGCCCAAGGTGCTCGCGGACCATCATGCGCTCTTCATGCCCAGTGCCGGGGAGAATTTCGGGCACACCATGTTGGAAGCGCTTTCCGCGGGGCGGCCCCTGCTCATCAGCGACCGCACGCCATGGCGCAAGTTGAAGGAGGACCACGCCGGATGGGACCTGCCGCTGGAGCACATGGAGGCTTTCACGGAAGCGGTGGAGCGCCTGTGCACCATGGACCAGGGGGAGTACGACCGTTGGTCGCTGGGCGCAAGTGTGCGCGGCGCACGATATTTGGCCGACCCAGGCCCGGTTGAAGCCAGCAAGGAGTTGTTCACGCCATGACCCCATCCCGCCCCCGCGCCGACCTCAGCCGTTTCAACAACGCCGGTTTCCCCTTGGGTGCCGGGTTGGTCAAGCGTACACTTTGGTACTTCACCAATGCGCTGTTCTTCATCAATCCATTGTTCCCTTTCCGTTCGCCCAAGCCTGTGCTGCTGCGGCTCTTTGGTGCCAAGGTGGGCAAGGGCGTGGTGATCCACCCGGGCGTCAACATCAAGTTCCCGTGGAAGCTGTCCATCGGGAGCCATGTGTGGATCGGCCAACGCGCCTGGTTGGACAACATCGACCAGCTTACCGTCCAGGACCATGTGGTGATCAGCCAGGGCGCCAAGCTCATCTTGGGCAGCCATGATTACAAGAAACCCGATTACCCCACCTTGTCCGGCCCGGTGGTGCTGGAGGAAGGCAGCTGGGTGGGTGCGGGGGCCATGGTGCTTGGCGGGGTGACCCTCCGCAGCCATGCGCTGTTGGCAGCGGGAAGCGTGGCCGGCAAGAACCTCGAGGCATGGACGATTTACCGCGGCAATCCCGCCGTGGCCGTGCGCGAACGGGTCATGACGGACGGTGGGCGGCCCGCCACCGGGGATGAAGGGGCAGGGGGAATGACAACACCTGCATGAAAGTTTCCGTGATCACGGTCTGTTTCAACGCAGCCAAGGAGATCGACGAAACCATCCGCAGCGTGATGGTGCAGGACCATGCGGACATTGAGCACATCGTGATCGACGGCGGCAGCACCGACGGCACGCAGGAACGGGTGAAGCGCTACAGCGAGTGCATCGCCCACTTCATCAGCGAGAAGGATGATGGCGTGTATGATGCAATGAACAAGGGGTTGCGCCGGGCCACGGGCGAGGTGGTGGCCTTTGTGAACGCGGGGGACATGATGGCCACGCGCAACACCGTATCCTACATGGTGCGCGCCTTTGGGGAGCAGGATGCGGACGTGATATACGGTGATGCGCTGATGGTGGACCCGGCCGACATCACCAAGGTGAAGCGCTTTTGGAAAGGGGGGGAGTACAAGCGGGAGAATTTCCGCAAGGGATGGATGCCGCCGCACTTGGGGACGTATATCCGCAAGAGCGCCTATGACCGGTTCGGACACTTCAACACGGAACTCCGGGTGAGCGCGGACTACGAGCTGATGTTCCGCTTCCTGTACAAGCACAAGTTGAAGGCGCACTACGTGCCGAAAGTGCTGGTGCGTTTCCGTCTTGGCGGGGTAAGCAATTTCTCACTGGGCCACGTATGGCGCGCCAATGTGGAAGTGTATAAGGCGTGGAAGCTCAATGGC
>CALMYC010000133.1 GCA_937873385.1 uncultured Flavobacteriales bacterium
CAACATATGTTCAAACGAAGGCCTGCTTGCACTCGGCTCGGCGGTCTACCTTTCGGTGGTCGGGAAAGCCGGTCTGCAGCAGGTTGCCAACCTGTGCTATCAGAAGGCCCACTATGCCGCCACAGAACTGAGCAAGATCCCCGGCATGGGTCTGTGTTTCAGCCAGCCATTCTTCCACGAGTTCGCGCTATGCGTGGGACGCCCAGTTGAGGAAGTCAACGCGCACTTGCTCGAACACGGCATCCTGGGTGGTTACGACCTGGGCCAGGATTATCCGGCCCTCAAGGACCACATGCTGGTGGCCGTCACCGAAATGAACACCAAGGAAGAGATCGATATGCTGGTGGAAGTTTTGAAGGAGGCCGTCCATGCGTGAGCCTACCATTTTTGACCTGTCCTCCCCCGGCCGCACCGGCGTGACCTTCCCGGCCTCAGACGTGCCGGAGGATGCCCTGCCCGACGAATCCCTGCTGCGCAAAGAACTGCCCCTGCCCGAACTGGCCGAGGTGGATGTGGTGCGCCATTACATGCACCTTTCACGCTATAACTACAGCGTGGACGAAGGTTTCTACCCGCTGGGTTCCTGCACCATGAAGTACAACCCCAAGATCAACGAAGACACCTGCCGCCTGCCCGGGTTTGTATTCAGCCATCCGCTGCAGCCCATCGAAACCGTCCAGGGCAACCTGGCCCTGATGTTCGAGATGCAGGAATGGCTGAAAGAGATCGCAGGCTTCGAAGCTGTCACATTGCAGCCCGCGGCTGGCGCGCACGGTGAGTTCACCGGCGTGCTGATGATGCGCGCCTATCACAAGTCGCGCGGCGACAGCAAGCGCGTCAAGATGCTCATCCCGGATGCCGCCCACGGCACCAACCCCGCTTCTGCCGGCATGCTCGGCTTTGATGTGGTCACCATCCCCTCCGACGCGGACGGGAATGTGGACCTGGCGGCCCTTAAAGCTGCCTGCGATGATACCGTTGTGGGCATGATGCTGACCAACCCCAACACGCTCGGCCTGTTCGACGTACACATTGAAGAAGTAGTCCGGCTGGTGCACGAGTGCGGCGGCCTGATGTACGGCGACGGCGCCAACCTGAATGCCCTGCTGGGCATCGTCCGCCCGGGCGACCTGGGTTTCGATGTGATGCACTTCAACCTGCACAAAACCTTCGCCGTGCCGCATGGCGGCGGCGGACCTGGCTCCGGACCGGTGGGCGTGAGCAAACGCCTGGCCGACTTCCTGCCTTCCCCGCTGATCGGTATTGTGGAAGAAGCTGACGATGACAACCCGCCGCTGTATGGCTACGTGACCCCCAGCCAGACCATCGGCCGTATGAAAGCTTTCCACGGGCACTTTGGCGCGATCGTGCGCTCCTACACCTATATCGCCATGCACGGCCCGGATGGCCACAAGGCCATTTCGCAGTACGCGGTGCTGAACGCCAATTACCTGATGGCCCGCCTGAAGAAGTACTACAAAGTACCCTTCGGCCGCATCTGCATGCACGAATTTGTCATGGAAGGCCGCTTCGAAGGCAGCGACATCCGCGCCCTGGATATCGCCAAGCGCCTGATGGACTACAAGTTCCATCCGCCGACAAACTACTTCCCGCTTATCGTGCACGAAGCATTGATGACGGAGCCCACCGAGACGGAGAACAAGCAGACTCTGGACGCCTTCACCGATGCGCTGAT
>CALMYC010000134.1 GCA_937873385.1 uncultured Flavobacteriales bacterium
GGGGCGGTGCTCCCGATCCTGCACCTCAACGGCTACAAGATCGCGGGCCCGACGGTGCTGGCCCGCATCAGCCCGGAGGAGCTCGACGCCCTCATGCGGGGGTACGGCTACACGCCCCACTATGTCGAAGGGAGCGAGCCCGAGCTCATGCACCAGCGCATGGCCCATGTCTTGGACGACGTGATCGCCGAGATCAGAAGTGTCCAAACGGAGACGCGTCGCACGGGCCGGCCCCAGCGGCCGAGGTGGCCGATGATCGTGCGCCGTTCTCCCAAGGGCTGGACCTGCCCCAAAGAAGTCGACGGGTTGGCGATGCAAGGGAGCTTTCGCTCGCACCAGGTCCCCTTGTCGGGCGTCAAGCAGAACCCCGAGCACCTTCGCCTGCTCGAGACGTGGATGAAGAGCTACCGGCCCCAGGAGCTGTTCGACGGCTCGGGGCGTCTCAACCCCGAACTGGAGGACCTGGCGCCGCGCGGCGCACGTCGGATGAGCGCCAACCCCCACGCCAACGGCGGTGTGCTGCTCAAAGATCTCACGTTGCCGGACTACCGCGCCTACGCGGTAGCGGTACCCGCGCCGGGCGTTGCCATGGCCGAGGCAACCCGGGTGCAGGGGTGCTACGTGCGCGATGTATTGAAGCGGAATGAGAACAGCCGGAACTTCCGGGTGTTCAGCCCGGATGAAACCGCCTCCAACCGGTGGGGCGCGGTGTTTGAAGTGACCGATCGGGAATCCATGGCCGCGATCCTGCCCAGCGACGATCATGTTGCGACCGACGGGCGCGTGATGGAGATGCTCAGCGAGCACCAGTGCGAGGGGTGGCTGGAGGGCTACCTGCTCACGGGTCGCCACGGCATGTTCTCGTGCTACGAGGCGTTCATCCACATCGTGGATTCGATGTTCAACCAGCACGCCAAGTGGCTCAAGGTCTCGCGGCAGATCCCCTGGCGGCGCCCGATCGCATCGCTGAACTACCTGCTCTCATCGCACGTCTGGCGGCAGGACCACAACGGCTTCAGCCACCAGGACCCCGGCTTCATCGACCATGTGGTGAACAAGAAAGCCGATGTGATCCGCGTCTATCTGCCGCCGGATGCCAACTGCCTGCTCAGCGTCACCGACCACTGCCTCCGCAGCCGCAACTACATCAACGTGATCGTCGCCGGCAAGCAGCCATCGCTTCAGTGGCTCGACATGGATGCGGCTATCAGGCATTGTGCGGCGGGGATCGGCATCTGGGAATGGGCGGGCAACTGCGATCGATCGGAGCCGGATGTGGTCATGGCCTGCTGCGGGGATGTTCCGACCCTGGAGACGCTCGCGGCTGTGAAGCTCCTGCGCGAGCATTGCCCCGAACTGAAGGTCCGCGTCGTCAACATTGTGGATCTGATGAAGCTCCAGCCAACCAGCGAGCACCCGCACGGCCTGAGCGACCACGAGTTCGATCGGCTCTTCACGGGCGGCGTCAACGGCGGCAAGCCGATCATCTTCGCTTACCACGGATACCCGTGGCTCATCCATCGCCTGACGTACCGCCGCGCCAACCACGTCAACCTGCATGTCCGCGGCTACAAGGAAGAGGGGACGACGACCACACCCTTCGACATGGTTGTGCTCAACGACCTCGACCGGTTCCACCTCGCGCTCGATGTCATCGATCGGGTCCCGGGGCTGGCGGCCCGGGCCGTGCGTTTCTCTCAGTTCCTTCGCGACAAGCGACGGGAGCACACGGAGTACGTGCGGAAGGTCGGAGATGACATGCCGGAAATCAAGAAGTGGAGGTGGGAGTCCTGACCGAGCGTAACTGCTTCGCCCAAGGCCGCGACTCCGGGGCGGTTCGAACGTCACTCGGTCTATGCCGCTGCGCATGCGGCCGCCGCCGCCCTCCTTCCCCCCACCCGCCGCCATTCAGGTCGGCCTCGGCGCTTTTCAGTGCCTCGGCGCTCGTTTCAGCCCAGTAAGCTTTGCTGAAGGGTTCCACCAGCGCAAGCTTTTTTCCATGCCCGTGCGGCTGGACCAAACCCTCCACCCAGAATTGCTTCATACAATCCTCCATCGCGTGGAATAGGACAATTGTACCAGTAAATGGAGCAATGCGTTCTGAGTTATGCGTTATGGGAGAAGAACACAACCTGAGTCGAGAATAGTGAGTCGGGAATCGTGAACCGTGGATCGAAAGAAGCCAATGTGAATGGTCGTTGGCTTCTTTTATCTTCTCTACTATTCTTCTCCGTGTACTCCATGCCTCCGTGGGTAAATGATCTTATCTCCTCCGCCCAAATTGAGCCACGAAGAAGCCCACCGCCAACCCCAGCAATACTCCCACAACGCTCCCGCCCAGGTTCTTTGAAAAGAAACCCGGTACGCCGGCGAAGAAGCCCTGCGGCGCAGGCGTGGGTGTTGCGGTCGGCGCCAACGTCGGAGTCGCTGTAGGCGCGGCGAGCAC
>CALMYC010000135.1 GCA_937873385.1 uncultured Flavobacteriales bacterium
CACCAACATCCGCGAACTCGAAGGCGCCATGATCAGTTTGATCGCGCAGAGCTCATTGAACAAGAAGGCGGTGACGCTCGATCTCGCGAAGCAGATGATCGACAAGTTCGTGAAGAACACCGCACGCGAGGTCAGCATCGACTACATCCAGAAAGTGGTGTGCGACTATTTCGACCTGCCGATCGAACTGCTGAAGAGCAAGACCCGCAAGCGCGAAGTGGTGCAGGCCCGCCAGATCGCGATGTACTTCGCCAAGAAGATGACCAAGAGCTCCCTGGCCAACATCGGCGCGCACTGCGGCGGCAAGGACCACGCCACCGTGCTCCACGCCTGCCGCACCGTGAACAACCTCCAGGAAACGGACAAGCAGTTCCGCGGATACCTGGAGGACTTGGAGAAGAAGTTGAGCATCCACTGAGCGAACCGCATTCCGTTGAAAAGCCTCCGCAAGTGCGGGGGCTTTTTTCAGTTGTACCGTCATCGCGTGCGGCTTGGACTGCGCGACAGCGTAGGCCAAACTCCGAAGCAATCCCCGCCGGATCGCACGGATCGGCCAAGCGCTGCACCGTTCACTTCTTCTTATTTGGTTTCGCCAACAACCCGCTCGTGTACGCCCCATACAACCCAAACATATACTCCACCCGCTTCGCATCATTGGCGAAACCCTGCGTACGGTAGAAGCGTGCAGACACACGCAAGCAGGATCATTACCCAAACCTCCCGATCAACCTCAAAACATCCGGGCTCGACCTGCCGTAGCTCACTACCCGCACATCCAACGGAACATGCGAGAATTTCTTTAGCGCCCCCGACAGCGCGTCAAGGATCCAGTGGGAAGGATTCCCGTACGCCCTTCCGCCGAGCAAGGTGAGGTAAACCACAGGGCATCCGTTCCGGACCAAGTTGATCAGGGCCGCATGCAGCGTGGCTTCATACGCGTCTTCCAAGACCAATCGTGCAAAAAGCTCCCAGCGCGCGGCATCCACTTGGGAATAGCCCACCGACAGCGCGGAGCAATAGGCCTGGCTCACGGAATGGCCACCGCCCCCAAGGTTACTTCCGCATTCCACTGCGCACCGATGCGCAACTGCCCTTTGAGGTGTTCCCGTTCAGCATTGCCCATGCGCTGCAATACCTCGGCAATGTGCATCAACCCGGCTTCATTGGACATCACGTAGCCGTTCTGCATGCGCCTTAGCATCAGCTCATCGTTGCGCAACGTTTCACCGATCCATTGCAGGCAATCGATCTGGCGCTCCGCAGTTTGGCCGGGTTCGCCCTGCACCGGCAGGAAGTAATTGCGGTACACCGTTCCTGCGCCGCATGCGATTGCACAGGCCGGGCCTTGCGTGCGGTCGAGCCAATAGCGCCCTACGCCCATTTCCAGCGCAATGCCCGGATGCACCATCTCCAGCAAATTGAACTGCGAGGCCACTTGGAACAGGACATCCCGGTTTTCCGGAAGGAGATGCAAGGCTTGCACGTCCGCCACTACTTCGCGCCCGGCGAGCTTTCCTTCAGAAGGATCGCTATCCGATAAGGTTTTTCGGAGTGCGTCCAAGGAAGGGACTTCCAACGTTCTGCAACTGTATGATCGACCGTTCACCAAGGAGCGCAACCGCGTGACTTCCAACACCAGGATGTGCCGCACTTGTTCGGGCGTTTCCTCGCCAAATCCGAAAAGATCGTTGAACCACATGGAGGTCCCATGAAGATGGCATACCTGTTCAGAGCAAGTGTTTCCGCCCGATCTGACGGCAATAGTGGTTCACCTTGTTCACTACGTTCAGAAAGGGTTGCTGCTTGCTCTCAAACTCGTAGTGCGGGTCCATCACCGACTTGTACAGGTCATGGTAACAGAGGAATTCCTTTTTGAAGGCGGCCTCCGCGAAGATGGCATCGATCCGGGTGAACTGTTCCTGGAACAGCAGGTGGATCAGATACAGTTCTATCGCTTCCCTGCGTTGTTCATGTTTCCATAGGCTTTCATGGTAGATGAATTCCGGCTGGATACGGTCCGCGATGGCGAACTCCTTGTTCCATACGTATACGGTGGCCACGGAGGCCAGTACGAAAGCGCGCAAGCCCAACATGTCCATCAATTCCTCCTGACTGTATTCACGGTCCGTGCAGTCCAAGGCCCACCAGCGGTTGTGGGCCTCGTGGGCGGCGGCGAGCGCACCTTCGGGGTCTTTCCCGGTGGTCAGCGCGTCCAGCAAAAAGGGTACGCGGTCATGCGTTTCGGGCGTGTCCCCCTCGAACTTGGAATAGATCAATTTACCCGTCCGCTCAGCCTCGATGGCGGCGGCCTGGGCGGTGGCTTCGGGCCCATCCTTATCGTGCTTCAGGAAATACCAGTCCACCACGTTCAAATGGTCCATCCGCTCAATGTCCACAATGCCGAAGAGCGCGCCCTCATGGTAGTACTTCACATAGCGCCAGGCATGCCGCGGTTGGTCCATCTCCAGCTGCCACACCTCATCGGGGTGCTCGAAGAGGTCATTCAGCATGTGTACAAGCTCCAGCTTGCTTTGCTGTGCTACCAGGAGGTCGAACACCTTGCGTGACAACCAGACAAAGCCCCGAAGGTGGTTGGTAAACATTTTATCAGGGGTGTACTGTTCCCCGGTCGTTTTTTGTTCTTTCACCGGCTGCTCCCCCTGCACGGGCCCTGGGTGCAAGATCTTCTGGATCGAAGCCGTGGTATGATCTCTCCGGGAACGCAACCCGAAGGAAGGCACCACCTTCACGATACGTGCCATGCAGTGCCGGCATACCCGTCCGCCATCTTTGAGGTAGCCGCTCCAGAAGTTGGGCGTGCTCATGAAAGTCAATGGTGCGCCACACCCCGCGCAGAGTTTTACCGGTTTGGCCATTGCGCCAAAATAGGTGTTTGATCAGATGTGGTCCTTGAAATCCGCTTCCGACATGATCTCGATCGGCTCGCCGGCCCTGAGCAAGGCCTGGGCTTCCACCGCATCCGACGCCTCGAGCACGCGGTAGCCGCAATCGCGGAGATAGTCCGCGACCGGCATGCGGATGAGTATCTCGTCCTCCACGACAAGGATGGTCGACGGACGCTGATGGCCGTTGCCGGGCTGCTCTGTCGTTGCCTTGCTCGCGATATGCCCGGCCCGTCGGGGCGGACCGGCGGATACAAGCCTCAGCAGAGCGTTCATGACTTACTCGCTCCCCAAACGCGGATCCTACGTCCTTGTGAAGGCTGCAACGAAGTGAAGCCCTGCCCGGTTCCCAGCGCATCTCGCCGGGCGAGCGGGCCCGTGCTGGCGCAAAGCCGCCGCCGGGCCTATAGTCCACGGCAGGCTACGCGATGCCCCGGTCAGGGAAGC
>CALMYC010000136.1 GCA_937873385.1 uncultured Flavobacteriales bacterium
CGGACAAAGTGAATGCGGGCAAGGCCAAACGCCAACGCGGCGAGACGCGCCCGCAGCAGCCAGTTGCCTATTTCTACATCGATGATGTGAGCGTGAAGCCGGTGAAGCGCCTCAGCGAATGCTCCTGCGAACAGATCGACAAAGAGCAAAGCGAATACATCTACGGGCGCAAGATGACCTCGGATCCAGGCCTCAAGCCCTACCAGCGCGTGGACAGGAGCGTGATCTATTTCAAGCGCTTCGAGAAGGACATTGATCCCTCCATGAAGGCACAGATGGACACCCTGGCCAGAATGATGTTGTTGGACCCGGCGATCAAGATCAAGCTGACGGGAAACACCGACCTCAAGGAAGTGGACCGCGTGCGCATGCGCCCGGACCTGACGGACCTGGACAAGGAGCGCGCGGAAGCTGTGAAGGACTATTTGGTGAAAGCGGGTGTGGCCGCGGAACGGATCGCCACCTCAGGTCTGAAGGGCACCAGCCCGGCGGTGGAGGGTGATGATGAAGTTGCCGCCAGCCAGAACAGGCGCGTGGAAGTGGACCTGGTGAAATAAGCTTGGCGAACGGGTGAACCGGCGGGCGACCGGCACGGGGACCCGGGAGTAAGTGGCATGCAGGCCCGATGATCAAAGGTGACCCCCGCGTGATCCGTGCGTGGACCATGTACGACTGGGCCAACTCGGCCTATTCGCTCACCATCACCTCCGCGATCTTTCCAATTTATTATGCGGCCATCACCACCACCGACGGGGGTATGGACAAGGTGCTGGCCGAGCATGGCCTGCCGGCGGCATCGCTCCAGTCCTACACGCTCTCGATGGGCTTTCTGCTGGTGGCGGCCATTGCGCCCTTGCTCTCCGGCATTGCCGACCACCGGGGCAACAAGAAGAACTACCTGAAATTCTTCTGCTACCTCGGGGCCGCGAGCTGTGCCGGCCTGTTTTTCTTCACTTATGCGAACCTGTGGATGGGCTTGGTCCTGTTCATGTTGGCCTGCGTGGGTTTCTCGGGCAGCCTGATCTTCTACGATGCCTACCTGCCGGAGATCGCGGAACCCAAGGACCATGACCGCGTGAGTGCACGCGGCTACGCCATGGGCTACATCGGCAGTGTGATCCTGCTGGTCATCAATCTGGCCATGGTGATGAAGCCCGAACTCTTCGGCATCCCTGACCGGGAAGGGCTTGCGGCACGTCTGTCCTTTCTTTCGGTGGGGATCTGGTGGGCCGGTTGGGCGCAGATCACCTTTCGCAGGTTGCCGGACTCGGAAGTCCCACAAGAGGCCAGGAAGCATACGCTCATCGCCGGATACCGGGAATTGCGCAAGGTGTGGCGGCAGATGCTGGGGATGGACCGCCTGCGCCGCTTCCTGGTGGCTTTCTTCGTGTTCAACATGGGCGTGCAAACGGTGATGTACCTGGCCGTTACCTATGCCAAGCAGGAGATCAAGGAACCCGATGGGTCGCCCATCCCGGACAGCGGGTTGATCATCAGCATTCTGTTGATCCAACTGGTGGCGGCCGTGGGCGCGTTGGCCTTTGTGCGGCTCAGCCGCAGGTTCGGGAACATCGCCGCGCTGATCATTGGGCTGGTGATCTGGACGGGCATTTGCCTGGCGGCATGGCGCATCGCCTCCACCAATTCATTCTATGTGCTGGCTGCATGCGTGGGGCTGGTGATGGGCGGTACACAAGCACTGTCCCGCAGCACCTACGCCAAGCTCCTTCCGGAAACCGCGGACCACGCCTCCTTCTTTTCCTTCTATGACGTGAGCTTCTACCTGGCCACCGTTCTGGGTACACTGGCATTCGGCCTGGTGAACCAGTTGACGGGCGACATCCGCAACACCATCATCGCCATCGGGGCATTTTTTGTGGTGGGTGCGCTGCTGCTGCTGCGCGTGCCCAGCGACAAGGGCATTGCACCGGCGACCGGACGCACGCGGTAACTTCGCCGCCGCACATGGGGAAAACAGGTTCGGAGGATGTGTGGGACGCAGTGATCGTGGGCGGCGGCATCGTCGGGACGGCCACCTTCCACAAGCTGCAATCGCGCTTTCCCGCCAAGCGGATTTTGTTGCTGGAAAAGGAAGCCGTACTGAGCGACCACCAGACCGGCCACAACAGCGGGGTGATCCACAGCGGCATCTACTACAAGCCCGGCAGCAGCAAGGCCAGGACCTGCGTGCAGGGGCGCCGGGAGCTGGTGGCCTTTGCCAAGCAGCACGGCATCAAGCACGATGTGTGCGGCAAGGTGATCGTGGCAGTGGACCAAAGTGAGCTTCCGCAGTTGGAGAAGATCCACGAACGCGGCATTGCCAACGGCATCGAGGACCTGAAGCGCATCACGGCGGAGGAGATCAAACAGATCGAACCATACTGCACGGGCATTGCCGGGCTGTGGGTGGGTTGCACCGGCATCATCGATTTCCGGGGGGCCACCAACAAGATGGCCGAACTCGCCTGTGCGCTGAACCCGGCCTCGCAAGTGCGTACGGGGGAAGAAGTGCGCGGCACAACGGCAAGCGGCCCCACCACCATTGTGCATACGAGCAAGGGGCGCTACCATGCCCGGTGCATCATCTTCTGCGCGGGCCTGCAAAGCGACCGCATGGCGCGTGCCGATGGGGCCAAGGTGAAGGAACAGATCGTGGGCTTCCGGGGTGATTACTACGAGCTCTCGGAGAAGGGAAAGCCCAAAGTGAAAAACCTGATCTATCCGGTGCCGGACCCGCGTTTCCCGTTCCTGGGCGTCCACTTCACCCGCATGACCGACGGCAGCACCGAATGCGGGCCCAACGCCGTGTTCACCTTCAAGCGCGAAGGCTACGGCAAAACGGATTTCAGCTGGAAGGACAGCTGGGACGCGCTGACCTACGGCGGCACATGGAAGCTGTTCTTCAAAAACATGTCGTACGGCATCAATGAGTACCGCCGGGCCTTCAGCAAGCGGCTTTTCCTGAAGACGCTCCGCCGCCTGGTCCCCAGCTTGGAAATGGATGACCTTGTGCCGGGCCGCGCCGGCGTGCGTGCCATGCTATTGGGCACGGACGGCGAGATGGTGGACGACTTCCGCATCGAACGCAGGGGCAGCCACATCCACGTGCTCAACGCGCCTTCACCGGCGGCAACGGCCTGCTTGGCCATCGGCGAGCAGATCGTGGAGATGGCGGTGGCGGAAGGGGTGTTGGATCAGGGATAGGAAACAGTTGCCGGTTGTCCGTTGACAGGCTGCCGAACGGCATGGCCGGCTGTTTCCCGCTGCAGCAATCCGGTCCGGTCGCGGCCGAGCCGGACAACAGACAGCCTTGAGCCTGGCAACTGCGCTCAAGCGGTCACCTTCCACTCGTCCAGCAGCTCGGCCCAATTCAGCAGGCAGTAGCCCATCAGTTTGTTGACGCGGCCGAGCACAATGGGGTTCGGGGCCTTCTGTTCGCGGAAGTAGGCATCCTGGAACCGGAACAGGTCGTACTTCTGGAAGATCGCCTTGCTCATGGCGTAGACCGTGTGCTTGCTGGGGTGGTTGATGCGCGCCATGAACTGCTGCAGCGCGATGGTCTCGGATTCCATCTCGGCGGCGGAACTGTCCATGAGCGGCGCAAACTTGGAATAGGCGTGCTGGGCAAGGCGCTGGTCCTGGCCTGCGGCCAGGTGCTTGGGCGCTTCCATCAGGTTGCCCGCGAAAAGGATCTGGGCAAAGAGTTCATCGTCGCCGGGGCCGAATACGGGGCGTGACACGAACTCCGGTGCGTCCTGCAGCTCCGCCACCACGGTGGGATAGCCCTGTTCGGTGAGGCGCAGCACCGCGTTGACGAACACGTTCGCCAGCTTGTCCTCGCTGATCTTCTTCTTTCCGAACAGGGTGCCGATCATGGTTTTGCTATTCGCCCTGCGAACCTACTTGTTCCCGTGCGCGCTGTACTTCCTTCGTTCGTGCTTATTTTCAACACCGTTATCCACTTTACCCGCAAATGAAGGAGCCCATTCAACACTACGCTGCCTACGGTCTGTGGGCGGACGCACGCGTCATTGAACGACTGCAGCGCGAATCCGGCAGCCTGCTGGACAAGCACGTGAAGAGCAGTTTTCCATCCCTCCGCCTAAGCATCATGCACATCCGCGACTCCGGCCACGTGTGGTATCGGCGCATCTTCGGAAAGCCCGCCTTGGAATTTAGCGGGGGCATGGACAGCCTGCTGGAATTGAGTTCAGCCTTCAAGGACCAGGTGCATGGGATGGAAGGTCCGGCACTGCTCGAAACCGTTGCCTACACGACTTCATCGGGAGCCCATTACGCCCAACCGCGCTGGCAGTTGCTCCTGCATTGCTTCAACCACGCCAGTTACCACCGGGGGCAGGTGATCACCATCATGCGGCAATTGGACCTCCCGGACGTGCCCAGCACCGACATGGTGGCCTATCAGCGTCTGCTGATGACCGGAAGGTGAAGGAGGTAGTTGGCGGTTGCCAACCGCCAACTACCTCCCCAGCAAGTCCACCCCCAAATAATTGGAGGGGGAAAGTGCATGCAGGCGCGCCTTCACGTGTTCGTCCACGTCCAGCGCATCGATGAACGCGGCGATGTCGGCTTGTCCCACCTTTTCCTTGCCGCGTGTCAGGGACTTGAGCAATTCATAGGGCTCGGGATAGCCTTCGCGGCGCAGGATGGTCTGAATGCCTTCGGCCACCACGGCCCATTGGGCATCCAGGTCCCGCGCAATGGCAGGCTCATTGAGCAGCAGCTTGTCCAGGCCGTGCATGATGGACCCGATGGCGATGGAGGTGTGTGCCATGGGCACGCCGATGTTGCGCGTCACGGTGCTGTCGGTGAGGTCGCGCTGCAGGCGGCTCACGGGGAGCTTTTCGCTGAGGTGGTTGAAGAGGGCGTTCGCGATGCCGAGGTTTCCTTCCGCGTTCTCAAAGTCAATGGGGTTCACTTTGTGGGGCATGGCGGAGGAGCCCACCTCACCGGCCTTCACACGTTGACGGAACCAGTCCATGCTGATGTATGTCCAGAGGTCGCGGCAGAAATCCACGAGGATCGTATTGATGCGGCGCATGGCATCGAAGAGCGCGGCCATGCCGTCGTAGTGCTCGATCTGCGTGGTGAACCGCTGGCGGTCCAGCCCGAGCCTCTCCTTGGTGAAACGATCGGCGAGTGCCGGCCAGTCCAGTTCTGGATAGGCGGCATGGTGTGCATTGAAGTTGCCGGTGGCACCGCCGAACTTGCAGGAGAACGGCACCGCGCGCAACAACCGTATTTGACTGTCCAGCCGCTCCGTGAACACCTCGAATTCCTTGCCCAGGCGCGTGGGAGAGGCCGGCTGCCCATGGGTGCGTGCCAGCATGGGCACTTGCGCCCATTGCAGGGCAAGCCCATGAATACGGTCGCGCAATGCAGTGACGGAGGGCAGGTAATGGCCGGTCACGAACTCCTTCAGCAGCAGCGGAAGGGCAGTGTTGTTGATGTCCTGGGACGTGAGCCCGAAGTGGATGAACTCCTTGGAAGCCCCGAACCCCAAGGCATCCAGTTTTTCCTTCAGCCAGTATTCCACGGCCTTCACATCGTGGTTGGTGGTGCGCTCAATGGCTTTCACGGCCAGGGCGTCCTCGGCGGTGAGGTTGCTGATGCGCTCTTCGAGCTGGGCGATACCGGCTGTGCGCACTTCGCTCAATTCAGGCAGCGGGATGCCGCACAGGAAGCGGAACCATTCCAGCTCCACCCGGAGCCGGTACCGGATCAAGGCCAGTTCCGAGAACCACGTGGCGAGGGGCGCGGTGCGAGTGTGGTATCGCCCGTCGATGGGGGAAATGGCGGTCAGCGGTCCGAGTTCCATGGGCGGCAAAAGTAGCCGGTGGGCCGGTGCGGACATGTGCGGGCAGCGCGGCACGGTGTTCGCAGCAACCCCGCTGCAAACTAAATTAGCGCCATGCAGATGCACACATTGATCCTCAGCACCGTGCTGGTGGCGTTCGGGGCCAGTTGCAAGAACAAGAAGGAATTGCCGGATGCCGCCGTGAAGCCGGTGCCGGAAGTGCCGGCACCCGTTGTGGAGGAAACCGGTGCGGCCCCGGTGGAGCAAACGGAATTGCCCAGGAACGACAGTCTGTTCTTCTCCTTGGAGCGGACGCCCTGCTTCGGCAGTTGCCCGGCGTATAAAATAACGATCCTCAAGGATGGGTCTGCAACCTATTTCGGTCGTCGCTTCGCCGCACGGGAAGGGCAATTCACCGGAAAGGTGGATGCGGCCACCATGGCGCAACTGGTGGATGCTGTGAACAACGCCGGGTTTTATGCCATGGAGGCCAAGGATGACCAGCCGGTCACGGACCTGCCGGGCGTGATCATCCGGGTGCATGCCGACGAAAGGGACAAGCAGGTCATCGGCCGCGTAGGCTCTCCCCTGGCCTTCAAGCAACTGACCCAAACGGCGGAAAAACTGCTGGCCAACGTGGAGTGGACCAAGGTGGAGGAGGAGCATTGAGCGCCTGGAAGTGACCAGCGGTTCCTTCCGTGGTGGCGCTTGGCCGCCGCATGAGGCTGCGGTGTGCGTAAAGCCCTAATTTCGCGGCCCCGGAACACCCAACGTCCGGTCCTCATTCCAAGCAAACAATACCCAATCGGTTGACATGAAAAAGATTTTCACCCTGTTGCTCGTGTCCTTCCTCGCAGTGGGCAGTGCCATGGCCGGCGAGGGCATGTGGCTGCTGAACAAGCTGAAGCAGGTGAACAAGGCCAGGATGCGCGAGCTGGGCTTCAAGCTTTCGGCGGAAGACATCTACAGCCTGAACAAGGCCAGCATGAAGGACGCGGTGGCCCGGCTTGGCGGCGGCTTCTGCAGCGGCGAGGTGGTGAGCGCGGACGGCCTGCTGCTGACCAACCACCACTGCGGCTTCGATGCCATCCAGGGGTTGAGCACATTGGAGGACGACATCCTTACCAACGGGTTTTGGGCCTTGAAGCGCGACCAGGAACGGCCGGCCGGGTTCAGCGTCAGCTTTCTGCAGTACATCACGGATGTGAGCGACACCGTACGGTCGCTGTTGAATGGTGCGATGAGCGAATCCCAGCGTGATTCGGTGATCCAGGTGGTGGGCCAGGCGCTGGAGGGCCAGGCCACGGAAGGCAAGCCGCACATCGAGGCCGACTTCAAGTCCATGTTCGAGGGCAACGAGTTCTACCTGTTCGTGTATAAAACCTATCCGGACGTGCGGCTGGTGGGCACACCGCCCAATGCCATCGGCAAATTCGGCGGCGATACCGACAATTGGCAATGGCCGCGCCACACCGGCGACTTCAGCATGTTCCGCATCTATACCGGCCCGGACGGCGAACCTGCCGCGTATGACGCCGCCAACATTCCCTTCAAGCCCCAGTACCATTTCCCGATCAGCCTGGACGGCGTGAAGAAGGGTGACTTCAGCATGATCATGGGATTCCCCGGCAGCACGGACCGCTTCCTGAACAGCGATGGCGTTAAGCTGGCGTTGGACGTGGAGCAGCCTGCGCGGGTCAAGGTCCGCGGTGAAAAGCTGGAGATCTTGAAGAAGCACATGAACGCCAACGATGCGGTCCGCCTCAAATACGCCTCCAAGTATGCACAGATCGCCAACTACTGGAAGTACTTCATCGGCCAGCAAAAGGGGCTCAAGCGCCAACATGTCTTCGACAAGAAGAAGGCGCAGGAAGACGTGCTGATGGCGTGGGTGGACGCGGATGCCACGCGCAAGGCCAACTATGCCGAACTGGCCAATGACCTGAGCAGCGGTTATGCGGAGCGCGGGAAATACGAAAAGGCCAGCACGTACATGCAGGAAGCGGCTTTCGGCAGCGAGGCCGTGGTGTTCGGTTTCCGCCTGTACGGGCTGATGATGCAGTTGGAGAAGGACCCCAAGGATGCCGCACGCATCGGCATGATGACCGGGCGGATCAAGGAGATGGCGCGCAACTTTTGGAAAGACTACGACCCCGCCACCGATGAGGAGGTCACCGCGGCCATGTTCAAGTTGATCCATGATGACGTGGACCCTGCGCAGCAGCCGGACATCATGGCCAGCGTGGCCAAAAAGTACAAAGGTGATTTCAGCAAATGGGCCGCCGCGATGTTCAAGACCAGCATCATCACGGACAGCACACGCCTGATGGCCTTCCTGGCCAAGCCCAGCCTGAAGGTGCTGGAGAAGGACATGGCGATGGCCACCACCCTCAGCTGCCTGAATGAATACAGGGGCGTGCTGGCCACCGGAATTGATGCGTCGCAGGTCAAGATCGACCGTGGCTACCGCCTGATGGTGGCCGCCATGCGCGAAAAGGACCCGGGCAAGTTGTGGTATCCCAACGCAAACAGCACCGAGCGCCTCACCTATGGGCAGGTGAACCCTTACAGCCCGGCTGACGCGGTGTTCTACGACTACTTCACCACCCATGAGGGCATCCTGCAGAAGGAAGACCCCACCAGTGATGAGTTCAACGTGCCCAAGCGCGAGAAGGAGCTTTTCCTGGCGAAGGATTTCGGGCGCTACGCCAATGCGGACGGCAACCTGCCGATCTGCTTCATCAGCGAGAACGACATCACGGGCGGCAACAGCGGCAGCCCGGTGATCAATGGCAACGGCGAATTGATCGGCATCGCCTTCGATGGCAACTGGGAGGCCATGAGCGGGGACATCTCCTACGAGCCCGAACTGCAGCGCACCATCAGTGTGGACATCCGTTATGTGCTCTGGATCATCGACAAATTTGCCGGGGCCAGGCACTTGGTGGATGAAATGACCCTGGTGCAAACCCCGAAAGTGGTTCCCGCCATACCCGTGGAGGCAACGCCAGCACCACCGGCACCCGCACCGGTGAAGCAGCCGGTGAAGAAGCGTTGAACAACAACTTCCTTGTAATTGAAGAGGCCGGCCCGCAAGGGACGGCCTCTTCGATTGGCGGGCCAGTGGCCGTTATTTGGGGCGCAGCATGAGGTCCATCCGGAGCTGGGAGGTGCCTTCGGCGATGGGTGGCATGCGCCGCTGGAAATTGAAGTAGCCATTCTCCTTTTCCACGCGCAGCTCGAAGGGTTCGCGGGCGGGGATGAACATGGCGTAGCGCCCGTCGCTGTTCACGGAAGAGATCGAGCGCCGTTGGCCGTCGCGCCCGTAGTACTCCACCAGACAGTCATAGACCGGCTTGCCGGTGAGGCTGTCGATCACTGTACCAAGGACCTGCACGCGGTCGGGGGATCCCTTCGGTGGCACGTTGAGGTGGGGGTGCTGCGCCATTGCAGCGGTAGTGGACAAAGCCACACATGCGGAGAGCCA
This sequence comes from uncultured Flavobacteriales bacterium, assembly GCA_937873385.1. Classification (GTDB taxonomy): domain Bacteria; phylum Bacteroidota; class Bacteroidia; order Flavobacteriales_F; family PHOS-HE28; genus PHOS-HE28. Next base: position 9,306 of record CALMYC010000136.1, read on the forward strand.
GAAGCGCATGGCCCGTTTTACGGGCGTGGTGCAGGCATGGTTGCCGTGGCCGGGGTTGCCCGGGCCCGTACGGCACCCACGGCGGCCAACAGGGGCGCGGCCATCATGCCCAGCAAGGGCACCTTCATCAGCAGGTTGAACAGCATGCCGTTGGCCAGCACCATGCCGCGCCGTTCACGGGCGGTGCTTACACTGGCGCGCAGGCCAAGCCCGTGCCGTTCGTGCATGTAGTCGAACATGGAAAAACCGTAGAACCAGCAGGAGACCAGCCAGAGGAAGATCGCGGAGAGCGGAGCCAGCCACGGCAGCAGCAGGGTGGCCGCCCATACAAGCACGTTGATGCCCAATTCAAGGAAACCGTTGCGCAAGGCCATGCCGATGCCGCGCACCACCTCGCGGACCCATCGCCTAAGGGAGAACGGGGTGGAAGCGCCGGTGAGCAGTTCCTCCGTGCGCTCACTGGCGTAGGAAAGGAGCGGCGAGAGCAGGAACAA
>CALMYC010000137.1 GCA_937873385.1 uncultured Flavobacteriales bacterium
GGTTCCTGCGCGCCAAAATCATTGGCGGGAAAGCCTGCGACCACCAGCCCCTTGTCCTTATAGTCGGCGTACAGCTTTTCCAGCCCTTCATATTGCGGCGTCAGCCCGCATTTGGATGCGACATTGACCGCCAGCACCACCTTGCCCATGTCCGGCCAGCCCCTGCACAACAACTATGGCGGGGGCACCGATGGGTATGTGCTGCGCCTGTCCCCTACCCTTGGCCAATTCCTCTCCTCCACCTACCTGGGGACCGCAGCCTACGACCAAGGCTACTTCGTGCAGCTGGACCTGGATGATGAAGTGTATGTGGTGGGCCAAACGCATGGGGCATATCCCGTCTCCGCCGGGGTGTACAGCAATCCGGGAAGTTCCCAGTTCCTCCAAAAGCTGGACCATGACCTCACCACCTCCCTGTGGTCCACGCGCATCGGATCAGGCACGGGTTCCGAGGACATCTCGCCTTCCGCCTTTTTGGTCAGCGATTGCGGACAGATCTACTTCAGCGGGTGGGGAGGCATTGTTAACCACTACGTGCAAGCCGCCACCAGCACCACCAACGGATTGCCGGTAACCCCGGACGCCTACCAGACCACTACCGACGGCAGCGACTTTTACCTGATGGTGCTGGAGGTGGATGCCACTGCACTGAACTACGCCACTTACTTCGGCGGTCCCGACAGCCACGAACACGTCGATGGCGGAACTTCCCGGTTTGACAAGCACGGCACGGTGTACCAAGCCGTTTGCGCCGGTTGCGGCGGGCAGAGCGATTTCCCCACCACGCCAGGAGCATGGTCCACCACCAATGCCTCCTTCAATTGCAACCTGGGTGTTTTCAAGTTCGACCTGCTTCAACCCACGGCGCACATCGAAGTGGACGGCCCGGATTACACCTGCTTGCCGAACGGCACCGTGTCCTTCATCAACCTCAGTGTGGGCGGCAGTATTTACAATTGGGACTTCGGTGACGGCACGGACACCACGGCTTTCCAGCCCACGCACACCTACACCACCCCCGGCACCTACACCGTCCGCCTGCTGCTCAGTGATGAGGACGTCTGCACAAGCGACGATACCGCCTACGTGCAAGTCCACATACTGCAACCGGTGCCCCCGTCCATTGACCCCGTGCCTCCGCTGTGCCCCGGGGACAGCATCCAGCTCCATGCACATGGCGGCCATCTTTACCAATGGCTGCCGGCACCGGGGCTCATCAATCTGGGCGTGGCCGACCCCGCGGTGGCCCCATTGGCAAGCACCACGTATTCCGTATTGGTGACGGACAGTTGCGGAACCGATACCGCGAGCATCACCGTGATCGTTGCCCCCCCCGTGGGGATCAGCGCCGGAAACGACACCTCCTTGTGCCTGGGCAGCTCCGTTCAATTGACGGCCAGTGGCGGCGGCACATACAATTGGACCCCTTCGGCAACCGTTGACAATGCCACGTCGCCCCCACCCCTTGCATCACCGCTGGACACAACGCTGTACCATGTGCTGGTCACCACGCCGCAAGGGTGTCATGGAGAAGATTCGGTACTGGTCATGGTGATCCACGGGCTGCCCATCCCCGAAGTATCCGACACGGTGATCTGCCGGGGAGCCACTGTCCAGTTGCATGCCCATGGAGGAAGCACCTATGTGTGGCAATCGCTTCCGGGGATCACGGACCTTCACGTTCCCGACCCCCTGGTCACCCCCGACATGCCCACCGCGTATGTGGTTGCGGTGGGCAACGCCTGCGGTGCCGTGCCGGACACTGCATTTGTGGATGTGAGGTGGGTGGTCGCGGATGCTTGGCCGGACACCACGGTGTGCCCCAACGAAAGCCTTGTGCTGCACGCTTCCGGCGGAACCTTTTTCCAGTGGGCCCCGATCAGTGCATCCATGGACAACATGCTGTTGAGCCCTGCCGTGGCCGGGACCTATACAGTGAACGTATCGGACAGCCTTGGCTGTTCAGGCAATGCGCAAGTCACCGTGTCGTTGTTCCCGGCCGCCACCGTGACGGCCGGTTATGAGTCGACGGTGGATTACGGCCATGGCGCCGTACTGCATGCCTTCGGTTCGGGCACATTCCTTTGGTCACCGGACTCCACGCTGAGCTGTGCAGCCTGCCCCGACCCGCTGGCCACGCCTCCAAGTACCACGGTGTACACGGTGGAAGCCACGGATACGAACGGTTGCAAAGCCACCGACCAGGTCATTGTCCACTTCCGCGGGTCCATCTTCGTGCCCAACACGTTCACCCCGAACGGCGACGGTGTGAACGACGGCTTCTTCGCCCTGGCGCATGAGGTCGCCGTGTTCCGCCTGCTGGTGTTCAACCGTTGGGGCCAGGAGATCTTCGAAACGGACAAGCTCGATGGGGCATGGGACGGCACGTACCACGGCACGGAATCACCGATCGACACCTACGTCTGGCGCGTGGACTACACCACCACCAACGGCAGTGCGCACACCGAGTTCGGGCATGTGAATTTGATCAGATGAACCCTGCGCGCGGCAGGTCGAGCCATTGCAGTGCCGCACCGCTGAGCAACATTTCCTTCTGCCGGTCATCCCATGGCATGGAACGGATCAGCTTGCCCGGTTCCAGCTCGCCCAGGGGGAACGGATAGTCCGAGCCTAGGGCCACCTTCCCCGGGCCAACCAAGTTCACCACGTGCTGCAACATGGCAGGGTCGTGGACCAATGAATCCAGCCAGAAACGGCCCAAGTAGGCGGAGGGCGGCACATTGTTGTCCACGGCGCAGAGGTCGGGCCGCACGTCAAATCCGTGCTGGATGCGGCCCATGGTGCCAGAGAAAGAGCCGCCGCCGTGCGCGAATGCCACGCGCAGCTTCGGCAGTTTCTCAAAGAGCCCACTGAAGATCATGCTGGTGATCGCCAACGTGGTCTCCATCGGCATCGCCACCAACCAGGGCGACCAGTACTTCTCGGTGCGCTCCTTGCCCAGCATGTCCCAAGGATGCACGAACACGGCCATGCCCAACTCCTCGCAGGCCTGGAAGATCGGCAGCAGCCGCGGCTCGCCGAGGTTGACCCCGTTAACGTGCGAACCCACTTCCACGCCCTTCAGCCCGATGCGCTTGCAGCGTTCCAATTCCTTGATGGAGAGCTCAACGTCCTGCATCGGCAGGGTGCCCAAGCCGATGAAGCGCTTGGGATGTTGCTGTACAATGCCCGCCAGATGGTCATTGAGGAACATCGCCATGTTCAGCGTGTCCTGTGGTTGGGCCCAATAGCTGAACATCACCGGCACCGTGCTGAGCACCTGCACGTGCACGTGGAGTGCGTTGCACTGCTGCATGCGTACCTCCGGGTCCCATGCGTTCGCCTCCACTTCGCGGAAGAAGCGGTCGTCCTTCATCATCCGTGCACAGCCCGGCTTGTGGTGGTCCAGGTGGATGAAGCCGCCGTACCCGAAGCGCCTGCCGAAATCAGGGATGTCCTTCGGCAGGATGTGCGTGTGGATGTCCACGGCAAGCAGCTCGGCCATGGATGCTGCTCAAATAAAGCGCGGATCAGCGTCCATCACGGTGCCGCACTGCTTGCAGGTGCGAAGTTCCTTGCTGCCGTAGAATTTGCGGAAGCGCGGGAGGAAATCCTGTTCGATGTCGTTGAGCACGAAGTATTCCTCGTGCAATTTGTGGTTGCACTTCTCGCAGAACCAGAGCAGGCCGTCCTTCATCTCGCGGTCGGCGCGCCTGCACTCGATCACCAGGCCCACGCTACCCGCAGGGCGGCTTGGTTTGTGCGGGGTGCGCGCCGGCAACAGGAACATTTCCCCGGCGCGGATGGGGATCTTCACCGCCTTGCCCTCCTCCTGGATGCCCACCTCAATGTCGCCCTCCAACTGGTAGAACAGCTCCTCGGTTTCATTCCAATGGTAGTCCTTGCGGGCATTTGGTCCCCCCACGATCATCACGATGTAGTCGCCGGCATCCACGTACAAGTTCTTGTTGCCCACGGGCGGTTTGAGGAGGTCGCGGTGGTCGGCGACCCATTGCATCAGGTTGAAAGGGCGGCGGATGGGCATGGCGTTGAAATCGGTTCCGAAGGTACAGCCCGGCCAAAGCGGATGAAAATCCACCTTGTCGGTGGCTTTTACATTTGGCACATGGAAATTCGCTTGGACGGCAAACGTGCCCTCATCGGCGGCGGCACGCAAGGCATCGGGCATGCAACGGCCATGGAGATGGCGCGGCTCGGCGCCAATGTCACGCTGTTGGCCCGGGATGAGGAAAAATTGAAACAGGCTGTCGCCGGGCTCGATGCTTCCCATGGCCAACAACATGGTCATCTGGTGGCGGACATGGCCGACACTACTGCTTTGCACACCGCCATCACCGCCCATATCGCGGCACACGGCCCGGTGGACATTCTGCTGAACAACACCGGCGGCCCGCCGCCCACGACCGCCGCCGGGGTCGATCCGGAGGAATGGATGCGCTACTTCCGTTCTATGGCGTGCGCGGTCTTCGCCGTTACGGACCGGTTTCTGCCGGGCATGCGCGCACGAAAGTTCGGCCGCATCGTCACGAGCACATCCTCGGGCGTGGTGGCGCCGATACCTGATCTCGGGATTTCCAATACGGTGCGCATGGCGCTGGTCGGATGGTCGAAGACCCTTTCGCGCGAGGTTGCCCGCGACGGCATCACCGCGAACATCATCCTGCCGGGGCGCATCGCGACCGCCCGCATACGCCAGCTCGACGAAGCCAAGGCGAAGCGGGAGAACCGCAGCGTCGCCGAGGTTGCAGCCGAAAGCACTGCATCCATTCCTGTCGGGCGCTACGGTGAACCGGCTGAATACGGCGCCGCAGTCGCGTTTCTAGCCAGCCGCCAGGCCGGCTACATCACAGGATCGACCATTCGCGTCGATGGCGGGCTGATCGCCAGCATCTGATCTTTCAACGACAGGAGAACTGAACGTGTCCCAGACCATCCGCGCCGCCGTTCGTGCGCGCTTCCTGAAGATCGATACCTCCAACGTGGCGGACGTGCTCGACGAAATAGGTCTGCTTCATCAGGGACTGGCGGCGGATTTCCGCAGCTTTTCCGGAAAGAGCGGCAAGCTCGCCGGCTTTGCCTATACAATCCGCGGCCAGTCCACGCCCTACGGCATGGGCGGCGACGCCGAGAAAATGGCAGCCTGCCAGGGCGTCTCCGCCGACGAGATATCCGTCTGGTCGGGGGACGGCGACGGCACCTGCTATTTCGGCGAGCTGATCGCGTTGGGTCTCAAGGAGCGTGGTTGCGTCGGTGCGCTGGCCGACGGCGGCGTGCGCGACATCGCCTGGCTCGACCAGCACGATTTTCCCGTATTCGCCCGCTATCGTTCGCCGGTTCAATCCATCGGACGGTGGAAGGTGAACGCCTGCCAGATTCCGGTCTTCATTCGCGGTGCGACATCCAAACATGTTGAGGTTTCCCCCGGAGACTTTATCCTCGCCGACGCGGACGGCGCCATCGTCATCCCTGCCGCTCATATCGATGCCGTGCTGGAAAGGGCAGAGGCTCTGACGACGAACGAAATCAAGATCCGCCACGAACTCGCCAACGGCATGACGCTCGGTGAAGCGCTGAAGATCTACGGCCACGTCTAAACGCATGGAGCGGGGGAGGGTAGTGGATTTCGCTTTCGATCCCCCCAACGAGTCCGGCGTCCGGCATGTCGTCCGGCAGCTGAAGGAGACGCTC
>CALMYC010000138.1 GCA_937873385.1 uncultured Flavobacteriales bacterium
AGGATCTAAGGGTTGGATGGTGGCAATCCATCCGCCCATTTGGACCTATTCTACTAAGACAACTTGTTAAGGAGCCATATTTCATATAAATTAACGATTACACATACTATTTCGACCAAAATTATATATAATGATTCTGCCGGATCTTAACAAGAGGATATGATAATGAGCACTCAGTCCATGGTTCTGCCGACCCACTCTGAAGACGAGAAATTTTCGGCGGGGACGCGAATCGAGGCCGGGGCCCGCCTGGACGCCACGCACATCGACGTGTTCACCTACAACGCCCAGGACCTGTGGACCACCCCGAAGCATGAATTCCTGAACCACGCCTTAAGCGCGGGCCTCAACTGGCAGCTGCGCGACAGCCTCACGTTGCGCGCCAACGTCAGCTCCGCGTTCCGGGCACCGCAGGTCAGCGAGCTGTACAGCAACGGGCTCCATCACGGTGCGGCGGCGATCGAGATCGGTGACCCCACCTTGCGCGCTGAACAAGCGGTGAAGGCCACGGCGGACCTGGACGTGTATGCCTTCCGTGGAAAAGTGCATGCCAACCTCACCGTGCACACGGCGCGGATCGACCACTACATCCTGCTGGAGCCCGATGGTTTCCAATTGACCATTCGAGGTGCCTTCCCCGTGTTCCGCTATGTGGCCACCAACGCCTCCATCCACGGGGCCGATGCCACCGTGCAATGGCAAGCCACACCCCATTGGGCATGGCGGATACGGGCCAGCCTGGTGCGCGGCTTCGACAGGGAGAAGGCCACCTGGCTCTACCAGATGCCCGCAGACCGGGTCGAGAACAGCTTGATCTACAAAACCGGAAACGTGGGCAGTTGGCGGGACTTCGACATCGCCCTCACCAGTACCGCCGTGCTGCATCAATGGCGCGTTCCATCGGGCCTTGACTTCATGGAACCGCCACGGGCGTACCACCTGCTGGGTGTATCGGCCAGCATGGCCAGGCCACTTGGCAATGGCAAGGAACTCAGGTTCGGGCTGGAAGGCTACAACCTGCTCAACACGGCCTATCGCGATTACCTGGACCGCTTCCGCTACTACGCCAATGCCAGCGGGATCGATCTCTCCATCTGGGTGCGATACAGCTTCGGCAAGACTTGATCAGTCAACCACAACTTCCCGAATACCCGCAACCAACATGTGAAAACGCAGAAACTCACCGGACAGACGAATACAATGAACCGACAAAAAGCCAACAACCAACACCAATGAAGAACACATTGAAATTCGCACTCGTGCTCCTGATGGGCACCGCCATCGCCACCGGCTGCAAAAAAGACAAGGATGATCCCGCCGCGCCGGCACCGCCGGTGAACGAGAATGAGGTCATCACCGACCTCTACCTGCACTTCACCGGCGCGGGTAGTACCCCGTACACCTGGCATGCCTCCACCACCAACGGTTTGGGCGTGGGCACCGGCTTGGAGATCCATGCGGACACGCTTCCTGCCAACGGGCTTTTGCAAGCCACCATGCTGCTGTTGAACCGCAGCGTGACGCCGGTGGACACCATCAGCCATGAGGTCTTTGAGGAAGGCACACTGCACCAGTTCTTCTTCCTCCCCAACGGTGTGAACGCCACGTTCACCTATGCGGACCAGGATGCCAACGGCCACCCCATTGGCCTGCAGAGTGAATGGCACCTGGGTGCCGCATCCACCGGCACCATCAAGGTGGTCTTGCGCCATGAACCGGACAAATCCGCCGCTGGTGTAAACAGCGGAGATATCACAAATGCCGGCGGCTCCACCGACCTGGAGGTGGAATTCCCGGCGGTGATCCATTGAACCGCCCCTTCAGCAGCAAAAGCGCAGGACTTCGATCCTGCGCTTTTTGTTGGTGGCCGTGCATGTCCCGGACTCCCGCCAGGTCTCCGCCTCGGGCCCTGCGGCACCGGGCCATTACGTTCCGCCGCGCATGCTCAGGGCGCCAACACCTCGATGGACCGCACGCTGCGCACGTTGCGCGCATGCCGCAGGTCATCGGGCACCACCAATTGGAAAGGGCCGTTGTGGGCATCGATCGCATGGCCATCCCGTTCCACCGCCAAGATCACCGGCTTGGCTTGAAAGGTGCTGTCCAGCTCCATGCCGGCCACCACCGCCACATATCCATCCTGCGCGGTGACCTTCACCGCGGAAGCGGACCAGGCATGTTTGTCCAGTTCGGCAATGGACGGACAGGCCGCCAGCAATACGGAACGCAGCAAAGGGCCGCGGAACGTATGCCGTTCACCATCCTTGGAAACCACCACCGCCTCATGCGGGTACATGCCGTGCATGCGCTCCCCGGTGAGCGTGGCTGCACATGCGCCATGGCGCACGGAAACGGTGGCCGTATCGGCCAGGGCATTGCTGCCCCATTGCGCGGCACACTGGACCGCAGCGAACAACAAGGGCAGGAAGCACAGGCGCTGCATCATGCCGCAAAGATGGTCGCCCCACGGCGATCGGAAGCACACGCGTGTCCGCAGGGCCAGACCAGCCGTGCGAGCACTACCTTTGGGACACGCCGCCATGAAAACCACGCTCCCCACCCTGTCCCAGACCTTGAATGACCTGAAGGCTGAGGGCTACACCGAAGACCTCAACCTTCGAGAAGACTGCATCGACTGCCGCGACGGGAACATCAAGATGTCCCCGGAGGAATTCCACATTGATAAGCACTTCCGCTTTGAGGGTGCCAGCGACCCGTCGGATTCGGCGATCGTATATGCCATTTCCTCACCGAAGCATGGCATCAAGGGCGTGCTGGTGAACGCCTATGGCGTTTATGCCGACCCCATGACCGACCGGATGATCGCCAAGCTGAAGGAGGCCAAGTGACCGGCCACGGCTTGCTTTTCTGGTTCAGCCTCCCTCACCACGCCTGGTCTGCGGGACCGATGGTGAACTCGTTCACTGTGGTGTCCGCCGGCAGGTTGAGGGCGTAGGCGATTACGTCCGCGATGCGGTCCGGTGAAATGCCGTGCTTCTTGTAGAGGCTGGACATCGACTCCAGCGTGGGTTTGTCGCTGATGTGCTCGAGCAGCTCGGTGTTGATGGCCGCCGGATAGAGCGTGGCCGTGCGGATGTGCGTGCCTTCGATGGCCGATTCCATCCGAAGCATCTCCATGAAAGCGCGGACGAAATACTTGGTGCCGCCGTACACCGCTCCGCCCGGATAGGCCTTCAGCCCCGCCACGGAGGAAGTGGCGATGACGTGCCCCGACTTCTGCGCGATGAACTCCGGCAGCACCGCGGCCACTCCGTTCAGCACGCCGGTGATGTTCACGTCCACCATGCGGTGCCACTCGTCGGTCTTCAGCGCGGAGAGGTTCGAGCTGGGCATCAGGCCGGCGTTGAGGAAGATCACGTCCACCCGCCCGAATTTTTCCTTGGCCAGTTTCACCAGTGCATCGTTGTCCGCCTGCTTGGTCACGTCCATGGCACGGTACACGGCCTGGCCGCCCAGCTTCACAATAGCATCCGCGATCCGCTTCAACTTGTCCGTGCGGCGTGCGCCCAGCACCAGCTTGCCGCCCTTGCTGGCCAGCAGTTTCGCCGTGGCTTCCCCGATCCCTGATGAAGCACCGGTGATGAGAATGACTTTGCCTTTGATGTTTTCCATGCGTTGCCCGCCGTAGCCCGGCGGAGGCGTTGGGTGGTGATCTTGAGGGATGGTTATCAGGAGTTCACTTCAGCACGGCCTGCAGGGCATCCCGCACGCGTTGGGCCGCTTCCGTTGCGCCCTGTGCCTCAAGCAGGGCGGGCAGTTGCCGCAACTGCGTCGCTGTGAGGCCGGTGTTCATGCCGATCTGCAGGTGGGCGCGCAATTGTGCCTCCACGCCGGACATGGCGGACAGCGCGGCCACCGTGGCCAGTTCACGGCTCCGCCAGTCCAAGTTGTCGCGGGCGAAGATGTCGCCGAAAAGGTGCGCCTTCAGGTATTGGTCGATCGCCGGTGCAAAGTCGTACAAGGGGCCTTTCACCGGGGCACCGGCCAGCTTGGTCTGGTTGGCGGTGCCCACAGCGAGCGCCTCGTTACCGGTGGGCAACGGGCCGGGCAACGGGCCTTCCGCATCGCGGATGCCGCGCTGCTTGCGCGCTTCCACCACGGTCATCAGTTCGGCGAGCGCGTTGAGGCTGCGCGGAAAGCCCGCATAGGCGTAGAGCTGCACCAGCACCTCCTTGGCCGCATTGATGGAAAGCCCCGCATCCAGCGCTTGGTTCAGCGCTTGGTTCAGCTTCACCATGTCGCCTGCGGCGGCAAAGGCCGCAAGGGGAACGATGGCCTGTTGCTCGGTGTTCAGGGTCTCCGGAACGGGGGCTGTTGCTGTGTTCATGGGTCGGGTTTGCTGTGCCGGGGAAGGAGCGGGAACAACGGATGCCATACCCGGCGCGATGGCCATGGCGCCGCCGCGCCTGCAACGAAGGCCACGTTTATCGGGCGTTGTACTGTTCATCGGTGACCTGTTCCATCCAGGTGACGTTGGTGCCGTTCACCGTGCCTGTAACCGCCAGATGGGTCATGGCCGTGCCGGGCGTGGCGCCGTGCCAATGCTTCACTCCCGGTGGGCAATGGACCACATCACCGGGGCGGATCACTTGCACGGGCCGGCCCCATTCCTGGGTGAGGCCCACGCCGCTGATCACCACCAGCTGCTGGCCGGCCGGATGGGTGTGCCATGCCGAGCGCGCACCCGGCTCAAAGGTGACCAGGCCACCTGAAGCGTTGATGTCCTTGTCCGCCGGCCACACCGGATCGATGCGTACTTGCCCGGTGAAGTAGGCAGGTTGGCCGCTCACCGAGGATTGTTCGCCCGCGCGCGTGATCTGCTGTGCACCGGTGGTGTCCTGCGCCACGCTGATCGATGGAACCGCTGCCAGCAAGATGGAAGTACACAAGGTCAGTTTCAGGGATGCATGCATGTGGGTGGGGATCTGTTCGTCTCAACTGCGTGGCGGTCCGGCCAGGTATTGTGCATCGGTCACGTGCTCCATCCAGTCCACGTTCTTGCCGTTCAGCGCTTCGGAAACGGCGATGTGCGTCATGGCCGTGGTGGGCGTGGCGCCGTGCCAGTGCCGGTGGCCGGGCGGGCACCAGACCACATCACCGGGGCGGATCTCCGTGACGGGTTCGCCTTCGCACTGCGTCCAGCCGCAGCCACTGGTCACCACCAGTGTTTGCCCCAGCGGATGGGTATGCCACGCCGTTCGCGCCCCCGGCTCGAAGGTGACGGAAGCGCACGATGCACGGGCCGGTGCGGGCGGGTCGTTCAATAGGTCGATGCGGACAGTGCCGGTGAAATATTCGGCAGCGCCTTTGGCGGAAGGCTGTGATCCAGCGCGTTTGAGTTCCATGTTAGGAATGGTAACAAGTGTGGGACGCTCTGGTTCGGGGGTGGGCACAGGGTGCTTGTCACCTGTTCACTCCTTGGTCAGTGCCGTGAACCAGGCACGCAGTTGCTTGCGGTCGATCTCCGCCACGTGCTTCAATTTGATGTGCCGCATGGTGTTCCCGGTGCCCTGCAAGATCCCCTTCGGGTCTTCGAGCTTCTCAATGCCGTTGTAGAAGCCGAGGTTCACATGGCTCTTGTTTGCCTGCAGGTAGGCGAAGTCCCTCTTCGCCCTGAAGACCGGGCGGCTCCATTTGTACTCTTCCGCCACGCCGCCAACGGTATCATGGATCAGGGCACGCACCGCCTCCATGATCGCCTGATGTTCCTGGGGTGCCTTCCGGATGTAGTTCGTCACTTGTTCATTCATGTTCGGTTGTGCATGTTGATGCATGGATCGATCCACGGGCTGGTCGTGACCCGGAGCCGTGAACCGATCTGAGGTCCGAACAAAGCTATCCCGTCCGATGTTCCCATGGAACTTCCGGGTTGGTGGTTGGCTGTGGTCCGTTGCCTGGAAGCAAGGTTAACGCAGCCATAACGCACCGTTCCGAAATCGTCCTTACCCTTCACAACACAACCGTTTCACCCAAAAACCCAAGTACCATGAACAAGATGATCGTGGCTGTCTTCGACAGCGAGACCAAGGCCCATGAGGGACTCTCGGCCTTGAAGAACCTGCACAACGCAGGGGACGTCACCCTCTATGCCTCGGCGGTGATCGGCAAGGATGCCGGTGGAAAGATGAAGACGCTCACCGTGCAGGACGAGGGCCCCGTGGGGATGGCCACGGGCTTCTTCACCGGTGGCCTGCTGGGTTTGTTGGGCGGGTCGGTGGGCGCGCTGCTCGGCGCCACCACGGGTTCGGTGCTGGGCCTGTTGTTCGATGCCGGCCGCGGCGGCGTGAACGAGGAGTTCGCCGATGACGTGTCCAACGCATTGACCGCAGGCAAGACGGCGGTGATCGCCGAGGTGGAGGAAGAGTGGACCATTCCCGTGGACAACGCGCTGGAGCCGTTGGGCGGCGTGGTGTTCCGCCGCGACCGCTACGAGGTGGCCGATGAGCAGGCCGAGCGCGAATCCAAGGCCATGGCCGCTGAATACCAGACCCTGAAGGCTGAATGGAAGGATGCCAATGATGAGCGCAAGGCCAAGATCAACGCACGGATCGATAGCCTGAGGGCCAAGGCCAAGACCGCCAGTGAAGCCTTGGACAAGCGGATCAAGGACAGCCAGGAGGAGCTGAACGGGAAGGTGGCCAAGATCCAAGGGCAGATGAAGACCGCCGGCGAGAAGCGGCAGGCCAAACTGCAACGCCGCATCGACGACCTGAAGGCGGATTACGCCATCCGGTCGGCCAAGCTCAAGCAAGCTTCAGCCTTGGCCAAGGAAGCCCTGAGCATGAAGGCGGAAGCTGAGCCGGCATGATCCTCCGGAACGGATAGCTGACCAACGGAGAGGTCCGGGATCCCTTGGGATTTGGTGGTACGGTTCCACCGCACCAGGGTGTTCCGGACCTTTCGTTGGTTTGGCACCGCCACGCCATTGTGTTGAACGATGATCCCTGTGGAAAACTTGACCAGCGATGATCACCAACTCCTCCCTCCATTACCAACTCATCAAAGCGATCATCGACACCGGTTTCGCTCCTGTTGTGGAGGAATTGTCCGCACACTTCAGGGTTCCAAAGGAGGAGGTGGTCACGGCCCTGACCGCGCTACAGGACTATCACGGCGTGGTGCTGCATCCCAACGCGCCCAAGGTGTGGGTGATCCACCCGTTCTCGCTGGCCCCGACGAATTTCCATGTGCGCTCCAGGCGTGGGCAATGGTGGGGCAATTGTGCATGGTGCTCGTTGGGCGCAGCGGCCCTGCTGAAGGAGGATGTCACCATCACCACCACCATCGGGGCGGAGAGCAAGCAGGTGGAGATCCACATCGTGGATGGCGAGGTTCAGGAGAAGCACTACTTCATCCATTTTCCCATCCCCATGAAAAACGCCTGGGACAACGTGATCTATACCTGCAGCAACATGCTGGTCTTCGAGAACGAAGCGCAGGTGGATGATTGGGCCAAGCGCCACGCCATTCCCCATGGCGACGTGCAGCCCATTGAAAGGATCTGGGCCTTCTCAAAAAAGTGGTACGGCAACCACCTCAACCCGCTCTGGGCCAAATGGACCGGCGACGAGGCGAAAGCGATCTTCAAGGAATATGGACTGCAAGGCAGGATCTGGGACCTGGGCGGTTCCAGCGAAAGGTTCTGATCACCCCTGACCGAAAACCAAGCTCTACATGAAAACCCCGAAAACAGCATTGTTCCTGGCGGTCCCGCTTCTATGCGGCATCGCGGCCTGCACCTCCGGCACGCAGGAGCCCAAGCCACCGGCCAACTCCACCGCCAACGCGATCACCATCAACCCCAAGGCCATGAAGCACATCGGCAGTGTGAGCGACCGTTACCAGTCCTACAATGTGGAGATGGTGGAAGTGGTGGGCGGGAAATTCTGGCGACCGTACAAGCTCATGGACAGCCTGCCGAGCATGGGCGGGAACTATGATATTTCGGCGGATAATGAGGGTCTGTACCGCAAGCTGCCACCGGTGAACCTGGCGGACAAGCGGCTGCTGAACCTTGCCAAGGGACTGGCCCCGGCCTATGTACGGGTGAGCGGCACCTGGGCCAATGCCACCTATTTCCAAAATGACGGGGCACCGGCGAAACCGGCACCTGCGGGCTTCGTGAACGTGTTGACGCGCGACCAGTGGAAGGGCGTGGTGGACTTCGTGAAGGCCACCAACTCGGAACTCGTCACCTCATTCGCGGTGTCCAACGGCGTACGCGACAAGGCCGGCGTGTGGACCCCGAAGGAAGCGCAAAAGATCGTGGACTACACCACCAGCCTCGGCGGCAGCATCGCGGCGGCCGAACTGTTCAACGAGCCCAACATGCCCGCTGCAGGCGGAGCGATGAACGCCAACTACGACGCCACCAACTTCGCCAAGGACCAAGCCGCGTTCCGCACCTGGGCGCGGAAAGCAGTGCCCCACATGCTCACCGTGGGCCCGGGCTCCGTCGACACGGAGACCCTGGGCATGAACTTGGACAGCATTGGCATGAAGTTTCTGTCGACAGACCAGTTGATGAGCGCCGAGCCACGGCCCACCTTCGATGTCTTTTCCTACCACTTCTACGGATCGGCTTCCCAGCGCATCATGGGCGACAAGGCGTTCAAGCCGGAGCATGCACTGGACGCGGAGTGGCTGCAACGCACCGATGCCAGCGCGGACCGGTACAAGGCCTTTCGCGACAAGTACGACCCCGGGGCACCGCTGTGGAACACTGAAACAGCACAGGCCGCCGGTGGTGGCGACCCCTTCGCCGCCACCTACGTGGATTGCTTCCGCTACCTCTATCAAATGGGCTCGCTGGCCAAAAAGGGCGTGCAGGTGGTCATGCACAACACGCTCGCGGCAAGCGAATACAGCCTGATCGACCAGGACACCCACCTGCCCAAGCCCAATTACTGGGCGGCCTTGCTTTGGGCACGCCTCATGGGCACCGAGGTGTACGATGCGGGCACGGGCGCACCGGGCGTGTACATCTTCGCGCACAACCGGAAAGGGCAGGCCGCCGGGGTCACGTTGCTGGTGATCAACACCAACGCCACGCCCACCACCGTCAACTTGCCTTCCGCAGGCGAACGCTACACGCTCACCTCGGACCAGTTGCAAGGCGCCTCCGTGCAACTGAACGGACAGGAATTGAAGCTCACCGCCCAGGATGAACTGCCCGCCATCAGCGGGCAAGCGGTGAACGCGGGAAATGTGGAGTTGCCGGCCACCAGCATCACCTTCATCAGCTTGGCGGAAGGGGGGCAGGGGCAGCAATAAGCCGGAGGTCGCGGCCTGCCCGGCAATTGGGGCGCAGGTTGTGATGCAGGCCGGGGGCTGGCGGACGGCGGGCGATGCTGCACACTTGATAGGGAAGCATTGCCCGCTGTCTCCCTTCCAACGCTATTTTCGTTCCCTTGGGCACGGGCAACGCACGGCACGCGAAGCCCGTCCTGATCGACGAACATGCACTTCATGATCCGGAGCACCACGCTTGTTTCCCTTTTGGTCCTTTTCCTGGCCCCTCCCATTTCCGCGCAGATCGCTTTTGGCGGGCAGCCCTACGGCGACAAGGCAGAGAAACGCGGCATGCCCCCGGCGGCAGCGGTGCATTTGCCCGCGGTGGACGTGGCGACGTTGATGCAGGAGGATGCAGCCCGCGCGGCGCAAGGACTCAAGGGTCCGTTCCGTTTCGGCTTCACCCATGCAACGGATTACACGCTGCAGAACAGTGGTTCGTGGTTCATGATGCCGAACGGTGATCGTGTGTGGCGACTCCAGCTCCTCTGCCCGGGAGCCCTTTCCATCAACTTGCAGTTCAGCAACTATGTGATCCCCGAAGGGGCACGCATGTTCCTTTACAACCAAGCGGGCACGGTGCGTGGATCATATACCGCACAAAGCAATCCCGGCCACACCGCATTCGGCACGGCACCGCTGGAAGGGGACCGCATCACCGTGGAATACATTGAACCGCCGGCCGTGGCAGGGCAGGGGCAGCTCACCATCAGCGAGGTGATCCACGGCTACCGCTTGCTCGGCAAAAGCAACGACCGCAGCTTCGGCGATAGCGGCCCCTGCAATGTGAACACCATCTGCCCGGAAGGCGACAATTGGCGGCAGGAGATCCGCTCCGTGGCCCATGTGATCCTGGGGGGCGGCGTTTGTTCCGGCTCGTTGTTGAACAACTGTGCCCAGGACAGCACGCCTTATTTCCTCACTGCCAACCACTGCACCGAAGGCAACACCACCAATGCCTCCTGGGTCTTCGTGTTCAACTGGGAGAGCGCCGTATGCGACCCTACCGGGAATGCACCCATGGACCACAGCATCACCGGTTGCGACAAGCTGTTCGAGAATCCGCCGTCAGACGCTTCCCTGCTCTTATTGAGCAGCATTCCACCGCCTGCATACCATCCGTACTTCACGGGCTGGGACATCAGCGGCACCGCGCCGGACACGGTGCACTGCATCCACCATCCCAGCGGCGACATCAAAAAGATCAGCCATTCCAACGGCCCGTTCGACGCCCAAAACGTGAACATGGGGAATGGGCCTGCGGATTGCTGGCACGTGCCCCAGTGGGACAGCGGCACCACCGAACCCGGCAGCAGCGGCAGCGCGCTCTGGAACCAGGACCACCGGCTCATCGGCCAGTTGTATGGTGGCCAGGCTTCGTGCAGCAACAACATCAACGATTACTTCGGCCGGTTTGATTCCACTTACCAGCACATCGCCCAATGGCTGGGTGCCTGCGGTGAAACGTTGGACGGCCTCGATCCCGAACTGCTTGTTCCACTGCCCACCGACGCGGCCATCACCAGCATCAACGGGGTGCCTGCCAACGTGTGCAACAGCGACAGCATCAACCCGGTGGTGACGCTCAAGAACAATGGCCAGTCCGTGCTGTCTTCCGCAAACATCAATACCCTCGTGGACGGCATCCTCGCCGGTACAATGCCTTGGTACGGCTCCTTGCAGCCAGTGCAAACCGTGAACGTGCAATTGCCGGCCATCCACATGGCCAGCGGATTGCACCAACTGCGCGTTACCGTGTCGGAGCCCAACCAGGAAGCGGACAACAACCCCTTGGACAATGCGGACAGCCTGCGGTTCATGGTGAACAGCCCTGGCATTCCGGTCATTGTCCAACTTGACCTGGACCGCTTCGGAACGGAAACCCGTTGGAAGATCTCCACCCCGGAGGGATTTGTGGCCTACACCGGCGGGCCCTACACCAACAGCCCCAACGGCTACACGGTGAATGCGGAAGTTTGCCTCGCGCACATGTGCTATACCTTCACCATCACCGATGACGTGGGTGACGGGATCTGCTGCGACTACGGCAACGGCGACTACCGCATCCTGGACACCACGGGCACGTCACTGCTGGAAGGCAACGGCTCCTTCGCATTCATGCAGAGCGATCCATTCTGCGTGAACTGGGTGGGCATTGATGAGCTGCAAGGTACGGACGTGCACGTGGCACCCAATCCGGGAACGGGCTTGTTCCGGGTCGTGCTGCCGACGGCCAGGCAACAACGTTCCCTCCGCGTCCTGGACGCGGTTGGGCGCGTGGCATGGTCCGGTGAAGTTGCACCTGGCACGGACCGCACGGAGATCAACCTGGCGCACCTCATGGACGGCTGCTACATCCTGGTCGTTGAGGGTGGCGGGCGGCGTGCCGTTCAACGCATTATCGTGCAACATTAGGCCGTAGGGTTGCAAGGCTGCGGTTGCTTCGTCCGGTGCCCCAAGGGCTGCCGGGGACCAACCGGGTACTTTCGCTGCGTCCACACCCATTGAATGGACCGAACATGATCCGGACACTACTTGCAGTAGCGGCCGTGGGGATTGCTTCCCACGGGATCGCTCAGCTTTCCTTCGGCGGGCAGCCCATGGCACTGAAAGCGGCGAAGATCAACCTGCCCAAGGCACCTGTCGTTGACTTCCCTGCCGTGGACCCTGCGCCTTTAATGGCGCAAGATGCCGAACGTGCCGCACAAGGCATCAAGGGGCCGTTCCGTTTCGGGGTGAACCATGTGGCGGACCTGGACATGGAAAACAGCGGGGTGTGGAGCACCCTGGCCGACGGCACACGGCTGTGGCGGCTGCAACTGCATTGCCCGGGGGCGTATAGCATCAACTTCGTCCTGGACCAGTTCATGCTGCCGGAAGGGGCCAGGCTGTTCGTGCAGAATGAAGCAGGCCAGTGGCTCGGTGCCTTCACGCGGGAGAGTGCGCCAGGCCGGTCAGTGCTCGGCGTTGGTCAGTTGGCGGGCGACCGCGTTACACTCTCCTACGAAGAACCAGCCGGCGCAACTGCACCCGGACATTTGCATATCGCCCAGGTGACCCACGCCTACCGCGATATACTGGGATTGACAAAGGGGCTGCATGACAGCGGTTCGTGCAATAACAACACGATCTGCCCGGAAGGGGATCCCTGGCAAAATGAGATCTCTTCGGTGGCCATGATCACCGTGGGCGGATCAGGCCTCTGCACCGGAACTCTGCTGAACAACTGTGCCAGCGACGGCACGCCCTACTTCCTCACCGCAAACCACTGCACCCAGGGGGAGAACCCTGCGACCTGGTCTTTCCGGTTCAACTGGGAAAGCCCTACCTGCACCCCCACCTCCAATGGCCCAACGAACCAAACATTGAGCGGGGCCAGCCTGCTTGCGCACAGTACGGGCAGCGATGTGGCCCTGTTGCAGCTCGACAATACCCCACCCGCCAATTATGCGGTTTATTATTCCGGTTGGGATGCCACTGGCGATGCACCCGCCAACCAAACCGTGATCCACCATCCCAGCGGGGACATCAAGAAGATCTCGTTCGACAATGATCCTGCAGTCCCGGGAACCATGGGTGGGGCGCAATGTTGGCACATCCTGGCCTGGGACGACGGCACAACGGAACCTGGAAGCTCCGGCAGCGGGCTCTGGAACCAGGACCATCACCTGATCGGACAACTCTACGGCGGGCAAGCCAGTTGCAGCAACAATGTGAACGACTTTTTCGGCCGCTTTGACGTAAGCTTTCCCTTGCTCAGTCAGTGGTTGGGCGGTTGTGGCGAGGTGGTGGACGGCTTTGACCCGAACATGGGCCAGTTCTCCCTTGATGCAGCCGTGATCTCCGTTTCGGGCATCGACCCCCACTATTGCAATGCCGATCTCATTTCGCCGGTGATCACCATCAAGAATTTCGGGAGCACCACGCTGACCTCGCTGGCATATGCCTATGCCGTTGACGGTGGTGCATCCGTGCCCGGGTCTTGGACCGGGTCATTGGCCACGGGGGCCACGGCCCAGATCAGTTTGGGGGACATTCCCGTGGGCAATGGTGACCACAGCTTCACGGTGGCGTGCTCCGGTCCGAACGGCGGCAGTGATGAACATCCCGCCAATGATGCAAAGAGCGCTGCCTTCAGTGTCTTCAATCCCGGCTTCCCCGTGCATATCAACATTACCTTGGACAATTATGGTTCTGAAACCACGTGGACGCTGGCGGACTCCACCGGTGCTGAACTTTACAGCGGGGGGCCCTACGAAGATTTCGCACCGGGTTTGGTGGTGGAGCAGGTGTGTCTCGGTGAAGGTTGTTTTGTGCTCACGCTGTTTGATGCATACGGGGATGGGATCTGCTGCAGCTATGGCCAGGGTGATTTCCAGGTGGTGGACGGGCAAGGCACGGTGCTCGCCGACGGGAACGGCCAGTTCAGTGACAGCGCTTCGGTGGCGTTCTGTTTACTGAGCTCGTCCATTGGCAAGGCAGCCGGGGCCCAAGGAATGACCGCCTTCCCGAATCCTTCCAACGGCTTGATGAACGTGGTGATCTCAGGTTGGACGGCGAACGAGGTCCAAGTGCGTGATCTGGCCGGCCGGTTGGTGTTCCGCGATAATTCCCCGGCACCGTGGCAGCGCCATGTGCTGGACTTGGGCGGGTTGGCGGCGGGCAGCTACCTCCTTGTTGCCGAAGGTGAAGGGCGGCGGGCGGTGCAGCCGATCGTGCTTCATCGCTGATCGCCAACGGGCCCGGGTTGCAGCTCGCACCGAGCGGCGGGCGGAATGCAACCCGGCGCTAGTGGTTCAACCCGTAGTAAATGAGCTTCACGTACTCGTTGTTTACCATCATGAAACCTTCCCCGGGGGGCCACCCGGTTGGGTCATTATAGGGTTGGGGTGGTGCGCCGTGAAGCAAGATCGTGATCCCCGAACCCGCGAACCGCTTGCGGAACACGCGGCCCACGCGGCGCAGGTGGAAGCGGCTGGAGATGATCATCACCGTGTCCGCGCCGTCCGCAACGGCCTGGGCCAACAGCGCCTCAGCTTCCTCGTACGTACTTGTGCCTTTGTTCAGCACTGCTGTATTTCCAACGGGGATCCCGGAGCGTACGGCTTCATTGCGGGTGCAGGCGGCCTCGGTGCTGTCAATGCCCAGGCCTTCCAGTGCCGTGGGTATGGGCGCTCCGGTAAAAATGAAGCGGTCGCTGATGCCCTGCCGGTACACATTGGCGGCCTCGATCCCTCGGTCCACGATGGCACCGCCCAGCACGAAGACTTCATCCGCATGGGCCAGTGGATCTTCGGTGACCAGGAAGTTGCCCATGCCGCGGAGGATCGCCGCGCGTTGGTTCCAACCCAGCAGGAGCAAGGCCACCACGATCAACAGAATGCGGAGGCCTTTCGGCATCCGTTGCCAACGTCCCTCACTTGCCGGTTGCGCGTCCATGGTCAATAGGCCCCGCTCCTGCGCCGCAATGCCCATTCAAGCGAGAGCATCAGCAGGATGGGGAGGAACAGCCAACGCAACCCGATCAGATCGCTGAAACTGGCATGGGAGTATGAGCGGGCCGCCATTTCCGGGCGCTCTTTGAGGGCGTCCGTGATGCGGCCCAGTTGCGCGGGGCCCGTGGTGATGCCGCCGGTGCGCGCCGCGATGTTCTCCCACAGGCCGTGGTCCGCCACGGTGTTCATCTTTTCAGCCAGCAAGGGCTTGACCAGGAATTCCCCTTTGGCCGTCAGTCGTTCGCCGCTCAGGGTGACGCCTGCGCTCCAGGTGTATCGCCCCGCGGGAAGCAATCCTGCATCCAGGCGGTAACCGGTGCCGGCCCTGCTGAAGGTGTACGGAAACTCGCGGCCTTCCTCGTCCTTGAGCGTGATGCTTGCTTCGGGATCGTTCACGGGTTCGTAGCTGGCATTGTACAATTCCGCGTTCAGCACCACCCGCTCATGCTGCGCAAACTCCCGTTCACCGATCACGCGAAACCGGCTTTTGTCCTGTTTCAAGGCCAGGAACTGCACGGTTTTCTGCACCAGCTTGTCAAAGTGGTCGTTGGTGTTGTTCTGCTGCATGTCCGCCAAGCGCCAGCGCCAAAGCCCCTCACCGCAGGTAATGGCCGTGCGCCGCTCGGCCTGGGCCTGGAAGGCAAAGAGCGGATAGTCCGTGCGCACGCTGCCGATGCGCTGCGTCATCAACGCCGTCCCTGAGCGGGACAGCGCGTATTGCGCGAAGGGTACCTGCAAGGGCGGAAAACGTTCGTAGGCCCGCACATCCCCAGGGTCCAGCGTGAAGAGTGAAAAGTCCGGCACCACCGCGGCCGGCGCCAAGGCCGCAGCAATCGGCATCACCAACCAGCGCGAGACGACCATCGTCTGGGATCGACGCACCGGCCGGCCAATCCATCGTGCCATTGTCTGGCAGGATCGGCGCACCG
>CALMYC010000139.1 GCA_937873385.1 uncultured Flavobacteriales bacterium
TATCCGTATGGCGTGTACAGCGAGCAATGCACCGGCTACCAGATCGACGGCAACCACTTCACCACCACACAGCCGGCCGGCACGGAAAAGGTGGGCCTCATCATCAACAACAGCGGGCCTGACCCCAACATCGTGTATAACAACACCTTCGACAACTTCACCTTCAAGGCCAGTTGCGCCACCATCATAGAAGGCAACAACGCCAGCGCCAATTTCAACGACGGCCTGGAGATCAAGTGCAATGACTATGGACTGGACCAGGTGAACGCGTACGACATTGCACTCACCACCGGACATCCGACCATTGCTAGAAGGCAGGGTGATATGGCCATGTCAAATCAGCCAGAAGAATTACAACGACCAGCTGGCAATCGTTTTTCTTGGAATTGCACTGGGACAAACCCGGAGAATGACATCTGGGTGAAGACAGCATCGAACCTCATTCAATACTGGCACCATCATGAATCGGGCTTTCATACGCGCCCTTCATGCTATGATGTGACCTATATACATCCGTTCGATGCAACACAGCAGTACACCACCAAACAGGAAGTCTGCCCGTCCAGTTTCGGTGGTAAGACCATACAGCAAGTCAAGATGGAGGCCGTGCAGGCCGATGCTGACCTCGCTGAGAAAGAATCCACCTACACCGCCACCAAGGATGATGGGAACACCCAAAGTTTGCTGGCCTATGTAAGCGATCCCGGCCACACCAGCACCAGTGTCCGCGATGCCCTGCTTGATGCCGCCCCGGCTGTGGGCGTGGATTGCTTCAAGGCGGCCTACGCCCGGTTGCCGGACCTCAGCCCTTGGCACCTAACGCAGGTATTGATGGCCTGCTCCCCGTTGCAGCCGGAAGTGGTGGACCTGCTCCATACCTCCGGGTTGGACCCCTTCTACATCCAATTAGTGGACCAAGCCCAAAGCGGTGGTGCGAACATCCTCAGCTTGTTGGAAAGCGCCCAAAGCCGCTTGGCCCACGCGAAAGGTGATGCACTCACTGACCTTGGGCGCTACAGTTGGTTGGACACCTTGGACATCGGTTCAATGCTGGATTCGCTGAGCGGCTGGCACGCCCAAATCCCGGCGATGAACAGCCCCATGACCATGGCTGGCATTTACATGGCCACACAGGCCTATTCCGATCTGGAAACCTTGGCTATAGACCATGAGGCGGACACACTCAAGGGTGCCAGCTTTGGTGTAATAAGGCGTTTAGCCGAAGCCCAACAAGCGGAAGGATGGAATGCACCTTCAGCTTCTACATGGACATGGCTGGAAGGATTGGCCTTACAGCGTGACTCCATCGGTTCCGCTATCGCCAACGCATGGTTGGTAGCCCTTGGAGATACACTTCCCACCGAAGTGATTGTACTGCCTGATACCATGCCACTGCCCAAAATGTTGCGTAAGCCCAGCGTAGTGAAGTATCCGGTAGGAACATTGCTGGCGGCATATCCCAATCCGACACTCGGCCCTGTTTACTTAGTCTATCATCTGCCTGAAGGGGTGGAGCATGCTTACATCCATGTTGTTGACCTTACAGGTCGAGAAGTAGAAAACAAGGCGCTGTCTAACTCAATGGGCATCCTCGAACTGCAAACTGGTTCATGGGCGACAGGTCTTTATGCCGCTGAACTGGAAATGGACGGCAGGCGGGCAACTACCATCAAATTAGCCATTGCTGAACGATGAAAACCACCCCAAGCGCATTGCTTTCGCTTGGGGTGCTGTTCTTTATCGGCACTCCTTGCAACGCGCAAACATTCAATAGGCGGTTTGATTTGCTGGCCAATGGCCTATCACAAACTGCCTTCAATGTAGAAGTACGCGATGATTCTACCTATACCGTGATTTTGGGAAGTGCTGAGGAAGATAGCATAGGTCCTGATCTTTATTTCGGGCATTACTCCATTGGAGTGATATTCGTTGACAAGTATGGCAATAGTACTCTCCAAAAACGGTTCACGCATCCTTGGCATGGGATACTGCCCGGGTGGTCCAATTGCTGCGATACGATCGAGAATGGTTACATAGTAGGAGGCACTGTTGATGATACATTGGGTAACCTGCACGTTGACTTGATAGCGTTCGATGAAACAGGAGATACAATTTGGACGCATGAGTTTGATCCCGGGAATGACAATTGGTACTGCCAGCAAGTAAAGAGCACTATAGATGGAGGGTTTCTTCTGGGGGGAAACAAATCCTGGGGTAACACGATCGAGGGTTTCGTGATCAAGACCGATAGTATCGGTGAACCGCAATGGACACGGACCTACAACAATCCTGGCGGGGTCGGGATAGCATCAGTAGCACCTTTGGAGGATGGGGGCTATCTGCTTGGTGGAGGAGCGCTGGAAGGAGTTAATGGCCAGCGCTGGTTGCTGCGCGTTGATTCATTGGGAAATCCTGTTTGGCCTGCCAAAATCTGGGGAAGTCCGTTCAATGATGCCGGTCTTTCACAATGCCTCTTGACCTCGGACGGCGATGTTATTGCATCGGGGGCCATGGCCTACGCGGATGACTATGATGCCATGAAACCATATCTGGCCAAGTTGGACCTTCAGACAGGCGAAACCATTTGGGAGCATGTTTATGGCCCTCAGCGATATGGCACCATCGGGTCCTCCATGAAGGAATGCACAAACACGGACCTCATCATGACTGGAGTCACGACAGATGAGGACGGATATTACATAGGTTTCCTATTGCGCACCAACGCCGACGGAGATAGCCTCTGGATGCGCGACTATTACTATGCAGATACACTATTCTCCGATGGTGAAGGCCGTTTACACGATGTCATTCCAACACCTGATGGCGGTTTCATCGCTACAGGTGCAGCCTACTATTCCATTTCCATGAGCTACCCGCCGGGCTACTCCCAGGATGTATGGGTGCTCAAAGTGGACAGCCTTGGCTGCGTAGTACCGGGTTGCAACGGGGTTACGGGCATTACGGCGCAGGTTACCAATTTGGGTGAGGTGCTTAGGCTCTATCCAAATCCCCTGAGCTCGTCGAAGGGTCAGTTGCATGTGGGCATTCACCTGCCGGGCACGTTTGCCACCAGCGGTCCACTAACGCTTACGGTCACCACCTTGGAGGGGAAGATGGTCTTGCAGAAGCAGGTGCCAACGAGCATTGTGGAGGAGGTGGTGCTGGATGTTTCTTCCTTGGCTGCTGGTGCATACAGCCTGCACCTGAGCGATGCCACACGGTGGTTGGCGGGGATGAAATTTGTGGTGGAGTGAGAGGTGCTCACATCAAGATCCCCGCGATCGTAGCGCTCATATAGCTCGCCAGCGTACCGCAGAGGAGCGCCTTCAAGCCCAAGCGGGCCAGGTCGCCGCGCCGTTCGGGGGCCAGTTCGCCGATGCCGCCGATCTGCATACCCACGCTGCTGAAGTTTGCGAAGCCGCAGATGGCGATGGAGACGATCAGCAAGCCTTTTTCAGTTACTACCGGCGTGGTGTGCGAAGTGAGGTTCATGAAGGCGACGAACTCGTTGATGGTGAGCTTCTGCCCCAGCAAGGTGGCCACGTTGGCAACGTCGGCGGCAGGTACGCCCATGGCCCAGGCCATCGGGTAGAAGAGCTTGCCGAAGATCCAGTCCAGCGAGAGGTTGAGGTCGGCGCTGAAGAGGTGGCCGATCTTCACTAAGCCGTAATCCACCAAGGCGATCAGCGCGATGAAGCCGATTAGCATGGCGATCACGTTCATGGCGATGCGGAAGCCGTCGGCGACGGTCGGGTCGCCGCCGTCGAGGCGGATCATGGCCGCGCCGATCAGGGCCGAGTTGAAGAAGATGATGACGAAATACTGGACCACGTAGAACGCGAACAGCAGCACGTACATCAGCGGGTTG
>CALMYC010000140.1 GCA_937873385.1 uncultured Flavobacteriales bacterium
GCGAACACCACCAATGACGTGGTGACCGCGGAATGCGTGTGCGCGGGCACGTTGACCTACGACTGCCCGAACCTGCAAGCCAACATTGGCGATGCCTGTGATGATGGGGATTCCACCACCGTGGCTGACCAGATCAATCCCAATTGCATCTGCCAGGGCACCAGCACGGTTGGTATTTCAGACATCGGGGCTGATGCGCAACTAGTGATGACACTGGTTCCGAACCCGACCGCGAACGGACAGTTCACCATGCATCTTGTGGGCCTTGTTCCGGTGCATACCACCGTCCGGGTTACGGTCCGGGATGTGGCCGGGCACCTGGTTTTCCGGTCATTGGCGGAGGCGGCGAATGGTGAGTATGCACAGCACATTGACCTGCCCGGCAAGGCTTCCGGAGTGTACATGGTGGAAGTGGTGGCCGGGAAGCAGAGGTTCGTTCAGCGCCTGGTGGTCCTCTGATCAAGTTGGTCGGTGCGCGACGGAGAATGGCCCAAAGCAGCGTGGACCACGCTACCTTTACGGAGTACCCGGGCAAGGGAGTTCAAGGACGAACGGGTAACCGGATGCTGGGCATGGTCAATTGCGTTCCTCGTTTGGCGGGGAGGACCTGTTGGTCCCTCCTCTTTTCCTTGGGGTCGTTGCTGCCCGCACCTGTCAAGGCTCAAACCGATGTATTCCCGCAATCGGTGGATATCCGGCTGGCACCAGGCCCTTCCCCGGACCAGTTGCAGGTTCAAGTAATGATCCACGGCACAGCTCCATTCGGTGGCATATTGAGTGCGTTAACAGTGACTATTCGCTATGATGCAGCTTCCGGGGCTTCACTGGGCGCAGGAACAAGCTTTTGCAGTGCGTGGAGCAATTTCCCTCCTTCGCCGGTGGTGGTAAACAACGGAATTGCCTATCGGACTTACAATGGCTTTGGCATTAGCCGATTGGAAGATCCAGGCACTGACGGAGGATGCGGCACGGTGATGATGCCGGATCAATGGTTCACCATCACCACCATCCCGGTTGCGGGCAATTGCGCGGTCTTTACGTTAGGGAATGATGATTGGACCGCCCAGCACAACCGGAACTACTACTTGTCCACGGGCGGCCACGACGTCACCGGGCTGGTCATTGGCAGCTCTTTGAATGCCGGTGCATGCGGTGCCGATTGCCTTGGTGTTACGGGTGGGACCGCCTTGCCAGGATCGCCTTGTGACGATGGAAACGAGGCAACAAGCAATGACACTTGGACCATTGATTGCACGTGCGTTGGCACCGATTGTGCGGCACCCGTTGTAACAGGAACGAGTACCAATTCCCCGGTCTGTTCAACCATGGACCTGAGCTTGGGCGTATCGGCATCCGGTACTGGACCTTTCAACTATGCATGGACCGGCACTGGCGTTTTCAACCCGGATGCTGCCTCCCCCAATGCCACAGTGAGCGGTGCAGCAACAGGGATGTACCTGGTGGTGGTATCGAATGCCTGTGGGAGCACATCGGCTGCCATATCGGTGGTGGTGCAAAGTGCACCATCCGCCACCATAGCATACGCCGGATCGCCCTACTGCGCTTCGGCAGGCACGGCGAACGTAACGCGTACCGGGAGCGCGGGCGGCACCTACGGCGCAAGCCCTTCCGGACTATCGCTGAACACGAACAACGGCAACATCAATTTGGCGGCGAGCACAGCGGGCAGCTACACAGTGACCTATACAGTTGCGGCTTCCGGCGGATGTTCCGCGTTCAGCACCACAGCGCAAGTAGCGGTGACCGCGGAGCCCTCCGCCAGCATTGCCTATTCGGGCACGCCATACTGCTCATCCGCAGGCACCGCGATCGTTACCCGTGCAGGCACTTCAGGCGGCACCTATGGCGCGAGCCC
>CALMYC010000141.1 GCA_937873385.1 uncultured Flavobacteriales bacterium
CACTTGATAGCCATTGAGATCGGAAAGGATGGCGTTGGTGGTGATCGGAATCGGGGCGGAAAGAACCACGTTGGATGCAGCGGAGCAGCCGGCGATGTCGGTGACCACCACGTTGTATGCGCCGGGCGCAAGGCTCTGAAGCGCTTGCTGGTTGGAGGAAAAGCCACCCGGGCCGGTCCATGCAACGGCATAACCGGGACTTCCTCCGGTAATGGCGAGGTTGATGGCGCCATCGGAAGATCCCGCGCACGATACACCGAAGCCGCCGCTGTAGTTGGACGGGTTGATGGTGAGGAACAATGGCGCGGGGGCGGTCAAGGATGTCTGCACATTATAACTGCAACCATGGGCATCCGTGATGGATGCGGTGTACGTGCCCGCCGTCAAACCGGAGATGTCCTCACTGAAGGCTTGGAACCCGGCTGGCCCGGTCCATGCGATCGAGTAGGGCGTGGTGCCTCCTTCGACGCTGAGGTCAATGCTGCCGTCCGAGGAATACGCGCAGCTCAAGTTGGTGCCATTGCCAAGTACCGCGGGTGTGGCCGTGGCGACGATGCCCACGGGACCGCTGAGTGTGATCGACCTGGAGGCACTGCAACCCAGTGCATCCGTTACGGTCAGCATGTACGTGCCTGCACCAACCCCTTGGAGGTTCTGGCTGATGCCGATGAATCCATTTGGTCCGCTCCATGAAGCGGTGTACGGCGATGTGCCGCCCATGATGGACGCGTCAATGCTGCCGTCGGAGCCACCGTCACAGGAGGGTTCGCCCGTGGCGACCAGCCCGATGGAGATTGGAATTGGCGCCACCAGCGTGAAGCTCGCGGTACCATTGCAGCCGTTCGCGTCATGCACGGTCAGGTGGTACTCACCTGCCTTCAGTCCGGCCAGGTCGAGGTTGATCGATGTGAAGCCGTCCGGGCCGGTCCAGAAATAGGAGAATGGCCCCGTGCCACCGGTTACCGTGGCATCAATGGTTCCATCGCTGGCCCCGGCACAGCTCACATGGTAGCCGCCGGCGGTGTTGCTGAGTTGCGCAGTAATGTTGAAGAACCCGGGCTCGCCCACATTGAATGGCGCACTGAGCATGCAAGCATTGGCATCCGTGACCAACAAGGTGTAAACACCGGCAAAAAGTCCGCTGATGTCCGCTGTGGTGGCGGAGTAGGCCGGGAAGCCGGTCCAGAGGAAGCTGTATCCACCGGTGCCCCCTGAAACGGTGAGGTCAATGGCACCTGTGTTTGCACCTTGGCATGCAGCAGTCGTGATGATTGCTGTTGCCTGAAGGGTGGATGGTTCTGCAATGGTGGCCGTTGCGGTGGAGGTGCAACCATTGGCATCGGACACCACCACGGAATAGGTGCCTGCGGGCAGGTTGGCCAGGTCCTGTGTGTTGCCGGTGAAACCGTTGGGGCCGGTCCATTGGGTGGTGTAGGTCCCGCTTCCACCCATCACGGTGAGGTCCACTGCGCCGCTACTCCCTCCATTGCACAACGCCGGGCTTTGCACCACCGTGAGCGCAATCGGTTGAGGTGCCGCCAAGGTCCTGCTGATGGTGAAGGAACAACCACTGGCATCCGTGACAGTGGCATTGTACGTCCCTGCGGCCAACCCGGTGATCTGCCATGCCGTGGAACTGAACCCACCCGGCCCGGACCAACTGGCCAAGTAAGGAGGTGAACCACCTCCGGGGGTCAGGATGATGGTGCCATCGGATGCACCGGAGCAACTGGTATTGCTGCCGCCGGCGAATGAGCTGCCGGTGGCGGATGCAATGAGCGCTGGCGGTTCATGCAGCGTAACGGAAGTGGAGCTATGGCACACCCCGGCATCGGTAACGGTGAGCGAGTAGGTGCCGGCGGGCAGCCCGCTGATGTTCGCTGTGTTCGCGATGTACCCGTTGGGGCCGCTCCAAGCAAAGGAGTATGGAGGGGTACCGCCAAAAGGGGTGGTGGAGATCATGCCGTCGGAAGCACCTGCGCAGGAGATGTCGTTGCCCGTGTGGTTTTTGTTGGATATGGCGAATACGCCCAAGGGCATGGGTGCTGCAAGCACGTAGCTGGCCAATGCGGAGCATCCGTTTTCATCTGTAAGCACCAAGTGATAGGCACCTGCACCCAGGCTGCTGATGTCCTTGGTGCTTGCCATGTAGCCGTCCGGGCCCGTCCAGCCAAACTCGTACGGTGAAGTGCCGCCTGAAGCGTTGAGTTGGATCGCGCCGTCCAGTGAATTACTGCAGTTCGGGGCCGTGACGGTTGCATCGAACAGGAACGTGCCCGGCTCGGTCACATCGAATGGTTGGGTTAGGCTGCATCCGTTCAGGTCAGTGACCACCACCGTATAGACTCCTGCTGTCAACGAGCCCAGGTCTTCGGCACTTGCGTTGAAGCTGTTCGGGCCGTTCCATTGGTAACTGTACGGTGTTTGGCCTCCTGAAACCGTGAGGGCGATGGCCCCATTGCTTTCGCCGTGGCAGATCGCGGATTGGATCGTGGCCGATGCGTTGATGGGCACAGGCGCCAGGAGCGTGATCGATGTATCCAGGTTGCATCCGTGCCCGTCGGCAACGCCGAGCAGATAGGTGCCTGCATGAAGACCGGACGGGTCTTCCATGTTGAGGGTGTTGCCAAAACCAGCGGGCCAAGCGTAGGTGTAGGGTGCGGTTCCGCCCCCTGCCGTAAGGTTGATGCTGCCATCACTGTTGGTGGGGCAGCTCACATTCGCGCCGCCCGGATAGGTGAACGGCGCAAGCGCCAATTGCAGGGGTGTCACAGGGCCGCCAATGAAGATGGGTATGGCCAAGGTTTGCGGGCATCCATTCGCATCCGCAACAGTGGCGGAGTAGGTGCCGGGCGCTAGACCGGTCACCGTGGTGCCGGTTTGAACGGGGCTCGTGTTCCACGTGACGTGGTAATTGCCGCTGCCGCCTGTGGCAAGGATGGATGCTGAACCGTCCGCATCACCGAAGCAGGTTACCTGGTGCTGAAAGGTCTGGGAGGCGGCGACAGGTTGTGCCGGCTGGGTGATCGATATGCTCCTCGATGCCGTACAGCCTGCCGCATCCGTGACCGTCACGCTCCATGTTCCGGCGGCCAGGCCGGTTGCAGTGGCACCCGCCGTTGGTGGTGCCGTGTTCCAACTGTACACGTAAGGTGCCGTGCCCCCGTTGCCATGGGCAGTGGCCGCGCCGGTCTGCGCACCTTTGCACAGCACGTTGGTGATGGATGGCAGGTCAACGTCCAATGCTGCGGTCGGGCCGCTTATGGGGAAGTTGGCTGATGTGGAACATCCGTTGGCATCGATGACGTTGACCGTATAGTTGCCGGCGAAAAGCCCGGTTGCAGTGGCTGCGTGTTGTGCCGGGGATGTGTTCCAATTGTAGGTGTAGGGGGCTCGGCCTCCGGCAACGGAGACGGTGGCTTGGCCGCTTGCACTGCCGAAGCATCTGGCGGCACTCGTGCCACCGTTGGAAGCCACAAGCGGCGAGGGCTGCGCCAGCAAGATGGATTGCGTTGCGGTACAACCATTGGCATCCGCTATGTTGATGTGGTATGTGCCCGCGGCAAGGCCGGCCAGATCGGCCTGGGCCGAGCTGAAACCGTTTGGCCCGGACCAGTTCGTGGCATAGCCCGGATTGCCGCCATTGATCACCGTGGAAATGCCGCCGTTCGTTCCGCCGTTGCAGGAGATCGCAGTACCTCCATTGTTGGAGGCGGAGAGCTGCACATCCAGGGCGGGCGGGGCCGTAAGGACTGCGCCCAGGCTAGTGCTGCACCCATTGTCGTCGGTCACGGTCACGGAGTATGATCCGGCGTGCAGGCCGGAAATGTCCTGTGTGGAGGCGGTAAAGCCGCCGGGGCCTGTCCAGGCAAAATTGTATGGCGGCACGGCACCTGAAACGGCGAGGAGAATGGAACCATCGGCGGTGCCGGGGCAGCTCACGTTCGCAAGGCCATGCATGGCGGCCGTGGCGCTGGCCGTGAACAGGCCGGGCTGGTTCACATCAAAGCTGCGTGCCATGCTGCAGCCATGGGCATCCATGGCCACGAGAATGTATCCGCCTGCGGCCAGCCCACTGATGTCCTCGGTCGAGGCCGTGAAGCCACTTGGCCCGGTCCAAGACCAAGTGTAAGGCGGCGTTCCGAAGGAAGTGGTGACATCAACAGCCCCGTTTGCGGTGCCTTGGCACTGTGCGGGTGTAACGGAACCCACAACCTGTATCGCTGTGGGCTGGCTGATGGCCACACTCGTACTCGTGTTGCACGCACTCGCATCT
>CALMYC010000142.1 GCA_937873385.1 uncultured Flavobacteriales bacterium
GCCGTTGTCCGTGTCCAACAAGATGGTATCGTAGGCTTCATTGCGCTCCCGGATGATCGCCGCCACATCACCTGCGCGGACCAGTGCACGAGGGTCCTGCATGGGGTTCCCGGCCTTTTCACCCATGGGGCCTTTGTTCCATTCGATCACTTCCGGCACCAGTTCGGCAACCACTACTTGTGCACTTGGACCGGTGTGGTTCAGCGCCGCACGCAATGTGAAGCCCATGCCCAAGCCGCCCACGAGCACGCGGGCCGTGAGCGGGGAGATCAACCGCTTCAAGGCCATCTCCGCCAATAGTTCCTCGCTGCCGTGCACGGAGCTGTTCATCAGGTCACCGTCCTGGCCAACAACCGAAATGGCATAGTCATCACCACGCTTATGGAACCGGAGTTCGCCGCCGTTGCCGGGGATGGCTGCGGTGCCGAGCAGCTCATGGGTGCGCATTTTCATGGGCGAAAGGTCGGAGGTATTCCCCCAGCGGCGCGCCGGGATGGTCATGAAGACCCGGAAGGCGATCGAGTCCCGGAGGGTGTTCACTTGCACGCCACTGCCTGGACCAACGGGCCAAATTCGGCCTTGCTCTTGTCCTTGAAGAGCCATATGCCTTCACTTTCCATCAATTCCCCGGAGCCGATGCGCAACCCATCAGGCTCGATCTTGAACAATACCTCCTCCTTGGCGGTCATGCCTTCGGCCTCGTACGTGTACAAGGCGGTTACAAGCCCGTTTTCCAACGTGCCCGTAAACGTGCCTGTCTTGCTGTCCTTCTCACCGGGTATCCAATCATACACCCCATTGGCCAGTTCACCAACAACATCGAGCCGGATGTACAGTGAATCCGGTGTGCCCGGGAAGGTGTCGGCATCCGCGATCATCGGCGGATTCAGTGTGCGCCTCAGGTAGCATCGGGACCCGTTCGCCGGCTGCTCCTTGACTGGATAGGGCCCAAGCCCCGCATCATGGGGTGGATCACATGCCGCGAGAAGTAAAATGGCCCCCAGTGCCCGGACTTTGAACAGCATGTTCGGTGTGTTTACCTGCCAGGTCCGTCCTCTTCACGAATGGATGCATTGAGCTTCTCCAGGTAGCGGATCAACGTTTCATCGCCATCCCGTGCAGGCTCATTCCCGAACGCCGCAAGCAGGTCGGCGTTATTGAAGTCCTTCAGCCGTGCCTCCACATAGTCCGGGGTCAATGGGCGCACGTTCCCTGTTCGCAGGCTGAGCACATAGGTGTGGCGTTGATGTGCTGTGGCCGCGCCGGCAATGGCCCCGCCGATCAATGCCGTGTTGAAGGCTTCGCCATTGGTCATGCAGGCGCGAAAAACGACGAAGTTGCCGTGCGTCAACGCCAAGGCGTACCACGTCTGCAATTTCAGGTGTGCGCCGTTCAGGAACAACGAGTCGTTGTGGACCACGGCATAGATTTCCTTCTTCAGGTACTTTTTGGGAACTGAAGTGCCGGGTGATTCCATGCGGTAATCATTTCCGCCGTTGAACGCGATGTCGCTGGAGGTACGGAGCACCGGGCGAAGGACTTGATCGGTATCCGGGCGGGCGGTGCGCAGTTGTTCCAACGAATGATAGATGCCGTTGGGCATTTTTCCGTCCTGGGCCAGCACCGGCAGGTTGCCAAGGGCCAGTACGGCCATCAGGGCCGTAGTTTGGAGACGGATCATGCCTAGGAGTTAAATGCCGCTGCCACCTTGATGTCCTTGCTGCCCGGGGTGTAGAGGTAGAATCCTTCGCCGCTCTTCACCCCCAGCTTACCGGCCGTGACCATCTGCACCAGCAACGGGCAAGGGGCATATTTCGGCTGCCCGAGGCCATCGTGCAGCACGCGCAGGATGGCCAGGCAGGTGTCCAACCCGATGAAGTCAGCCAATTGAAGGGGCCCCATGGGGTGCGCCATGCCCAGCTTCATCACGGTGTCGATCTCCTCCACGCCGCCTACGCCCTGGAAGAGCGTTTCGATGGCCTCGTTGATCATGGGCATGAGGATCCGGTTGGCCACAAAGCCCGCATAGTCATGTACTTCCACGGGCACTTTCCCGATGGCGCGGCTAAGCTCCATCACCGTGTTGGTCACGGCATTGCTTGTGTTGTAGCCGCGGATCACCTCCACCAGCTTCATCACGGGCACGGGGTTCATGAAGTGCATGCCGATCACCTGCGCGGGCCTGCTGGTGGCCGCAGCGATCTTGGTGATGCTGATGCTGCTGGTGTTTGTGGCGAGGATGCAGCCCTGCGGGGCATGTGCGTCGATTTCCTTGAAGATCTTCAGCTTCAGGTCCGTGTTTTCCGTGGCGGCTTCCACCACCAGTTCGGCATTTTTCACGCCATCGGCGGTGCTGGTGCTGGTGGTGATGCGCGATAGGGCGGCTTGCTGGTCCTCCTCGGAAAGCCTGCCTTTTTCCACCTGGCGGCTCATGTTTTTGGCAATGGTGGCCAGGGCCTTGTCCAGGCTTGGCTGTGCTATGTCGATGAGGACCACCGGATGGCCGCCTTGGGCGAAGACGTGTGCGATGCCGTTGCCCATCTGGCCAGCGCCGATAACGGAAATTTTCATGTGGCGAATGTATGGGCGATGCATGGGCGATGCATGCATCGCCCATGCACGCCCCTATTTGCCGTCGCCCTTCAACATGATGATCACGGTGTAGGCCAGGATCTTCAGGTCCACGGCAAGGCTCATGTTTT
>CALMYC010000143.1 GCA_937873385.1 uncultured Flavobacteriales bacterium
CCGCAAATACCTTTACGCCATGATCGTAGTAACGGGAGCCGCAGGATTCATTGGCAGCCGCTTGTTGGCGGAACTGCAGGAGCGCGGCTATGCGGACCTGGTGGCCGTGGATGATTTTGGGCGCGCGGACAAGGCACGGAATCTCGAAGGCATCAAGCTCACGGCCCGCGTGGAACGCATGGAGTTTCCTGCATGGGTGGACGCCAATGAGAAACGCATCCAGTTCATTTTCCACCTCGGCGCAAGGACGGACACCACCGAGTTCAACAAGGCCGTGTTTGACGAGTTGAACCTGCACTACAGCCAACAGGTGTGGGAGCGCTGCGTGGAATATGCGATCCCCCTGGTGTATGCTTCCTCCGCTGCCACTTACGGCGATGGCGCATTGGGTTACGGCGACACAGATGATGCCTTGCCGTTTCAGCTGAAGCCGCTCAATCCGTATGGCGAGAGCAAGAATGATTTTGACAAGTGGGCGTTGCACCGGGAAGCGAAGCCTTTTTTCTGGGCCGGGCTGAAGTTCTTCAACGTTTACGGCCCCAATGAATACCACAAGGGCCGCATGGCCTCGGTGGTCTTCCACGCCTTCAGGCAGGTCCAGGCCACCGGCGGCGTGAAGCTCTTCCGCAGCCACCGCCCGGATTACCCCGATGGCGGGCAGCTCCGGGATTTCGTTTACGTGAGGGACGTGTGCGACGTGTGCATCTTCCTCATGGAACACCGCGATCACAGCGGGATCTACAACTTGGGCAGCGGGAAGGCACGCACCTTTTCGGACCTGGCCCGAGGCGTGTTCCATGCATTGGGCAAACCCGGGCACATTGAATTCATCGACACGCCTGAGGACATCCGCGACAAGTACCAGTACTTTACCGAGGCGCCCATGGCGAAGCTGCGTGGCATTGGTTACGCGAAGCCGTTCCACACACTGGAGGAGGGGATCGCGGATTATGTGGGGCGGTTCCTTTTGAAGGGGTAGTTGTCCGTGGTCTGACAAGAGTTGTCCGGACGCCTGCGCCAAAGCGCTTCGGCGACGGCGCGCTGCAATGGAGGGCAATGGCCGCAGTGCCGTTTCCGGCACCGAACGGACAACGAACAACCGACAACTGACAACCGACAACTAAACACCACCTCCCCGCATCTCGATCAATCGTGCCCGGATGCGCTTTAGCACCGAACGAACCTCATCCACCGGCACGGGAACACTGACCGGCGCTTCTTGAACCTCCACGCGTTCCGCCGTGCGCAACTGCCCCTTCGCCCCCTGCAGCGTAAAGCCCTTGTCTTTCACCAAGTGCTGGATCCGGCGCAATTGCTCCACATCATCCTTGGTGTAGAGGCGGTCGCCCTTGTTGGTGCGCTTGGGCCGCAGTGTGCCGAACTCCTTTTCCCAATACCGCAGCAGCGAAGTGTTCACGCCCAGTTCATCGGCCACCTCGCCGATGCTCCAGTACATGCGCTCGATGGTTTTTTCCTTCAGGGGCATCACGGCGAAGATAGCCCTTCGGCTCCTCGCATGCTGAAGAGTGCCCGCTGATGCCCAGGGGGTGATAGGAGATTTGTGACTGGAAGCAACGCCCGCAGGTTGGGCCAGCGTGTTTCAGCTCACCCTGAGCATTTGCGCAGCGGCACTCCGCAGGATGTACTGCATCCGAGGAGCCGGAGGGTCGGCTTGCATGGTTCCTTTTTCCACTTTGCTCAATCCATTGACTGGCCTGCATTGCCCGCCACTTCCACCATCTTGGCGTATTCCTCGGGCGTCAGGCTGTTGAAGAGGAAGTTCACGGGGTCCACGGGCTGGCCATCCTTGTGGACCTCATAGTGCAGATGCGGGCCGGTGCTCAGGCCGGAGCTGCCCACCTCGCCGATCACATCGCCGCGCTTCACCTTCTGCCCCTTGCGCACATCCACCCTGGACATGTGGCCATATAGCGTTTGGTATCCGTAACCGTGGTCCAGGATCACATGGATCCCGAAACCACTGGTGTTGTACCCGGCGAAATCGACGGTGCCGTCGCCGGTGGCGTGGATCTTGGTGCCCACCGGGCTGGTGAAATCAAGGCCCATGTGGGGCTTTTCGATCTTGTAAATGGGGTGGATGCGCTCGCCGAAGCCCGAGCTTACGCGCGTTTCATCGGACGGGATGGGCTCCACTGACGGGATGCTCGCCAGCATGTCCTGCTTGCGCATCACCATGGAGCCCACTTCGTCCAAGGAGAGGCTTTGCACGTACATGCGCTTGGTGATGGCATCAAGCCGCTTGCGCGTGGCGATCACCAAATTGCTGTTGGCGAAGCCTTCCAGGTCCTTGTAGCGGTTCACCCCGCCGATGCCCGCCATGCGCACGCTGGAGGGGATCGGGTCCGCCTCGAAGATCACGCGGTACACGTTGTCATCACGCCGTTCAATGTCGCCCAGCACATTCTCCACCTCCGCCATCTGCTTGTTCACCAGTTCGTATTCCACCATGAGCTGCTGATTTTCGCGGCGCAGTGTGGCCTCTTTGGGCGAATCAATGAACTGGAACGCGAGAAAGATGCCGATCACGCCCAACAACAGGCCCGGTGCAAGTGCCAATGCGGCACGCTTCACCTTTTTCCACCCTGTGGTGCGGATCCGCTCAAAGTTGAGCGTGTTCGGATTGAACCGGTATTTGTGCTCGGCCATGGAGCGCGCAAAGGTAAAACCATGGATTATGCGGGCCGAACCTTGTGTCTTGCACACCGGGTCCGGCCAGCAGCCCGAGGGCCCACAACGGCCAACTTGTCCCTCCCTAAATTCGCGCCGCTTTGCCCCACTGGCCATCGCAAACCGTCCGAATGCC
The DNA here is from genome assembly GCA_937873385.1 of uncultured Flavobacteriales bacterium. Classification (GTDB taxonomy): domain Bacteria; phylum Bacteroidota; class Bacteroidia; order Flavobacteriales_F; family PHOS-HE28; genus PHOS-HE28. Next base: position 2,825 of record CALMYC010000143.1, read on the forward strand.
TTCCTCCCGCGAGATCCGCCAAGCTTTCCTCGACCATTTCGCCAAGCGCGGCCATGCCATCGTGCCCAGCGCACCCATGGTGGTGAAGGACGATCCCACGCTCATGTTCACCAATGCGGGGATGAACCAGTTCAAGGACCTTTTCCTCGGAAACCGCCCCGTTACCCATCCCCGCATCGCCGATACGCAAAAGTGCCTCCGGGTGTCGGGCAAGCACAACGACTTGGAGGAAGTGGGCATCGACACGTACCATCACACGATGTTCGAGATGCTGGGCAACTGGAGCTTCGGTGATTACTTCAAGAAGGAGGCCATCCAGTGGGCTTGGGAATTGCTGGTGGACACCTACAAGGTCCCCAAGTCGGACATTTACGTCACCTATTTTGGCGGTGACAAGGCGGACAACCTGGAAGCCGACGGTGAAACGCGCGACCTATGGCTGCAATACCTGCCTGCCGAGCGCGTGCTGCCCTTTGGCCGCAAGGACAACTTCTGGGAGATGGGCGATACCGGGCCCTGCGGTCCGTGCACGGAGATCCATATTGACATCCGCACATCCGGTGAGCGCGCCAAGGCACCGGGCCGCGACTTGGTGAACAACGACCATCCGCAGGTGATCGAGATCTGGAACAACGTGTTCATGCAGTTCGAGCGCAAGGCCGATGGCTCACTGCATCCGCTGCCCGCCAAGCACGTGGACACCGGCATGGGCTTCGAGCGCCTGTGCATGGTGCTGCAAGGCAAGCAGAGCAATTACGATACCGACGTGTTCCAACCGTTGATCCAGGCTTTGGCCCGGAGGTGCGGAAAAACCTACGGCAAGGAGGCCAAGGCCGACATCGCCATGCGCGTCGTGGCCGACCATTTGCGCGCCATTGCGTTCGCCATCGCGGACGGGCAATTGCCCTCCAACACCGGTGCCGGCTATGTGATCCGCCGGATCCTGCGCCGGGCCGTGCGCTACGGCTACAGCTTCCTGGGCCTGCACGAACCGTTCATCCACGCCTTGGTGCCTGTCCTGGTCAAGGAAATGGGCGCACAGTTCCCCGAGCTCGCCAAGCAGGAGGCGCTGGTGGCGAGCGTGACCCTGGAAGAGGAGAGATCCTTTCTGCGCACGTTGGAGACCGGCACCAAGCGGCTGGAACAATTGGTGGCCGAGAGCAGGGACATGTTGGACGGCGCCAAGGCGTTCGAGCTCTTCGACACCTTTGGCTTCCCCGTGGACCTTACCCGCCTGATGGCCCGCGAACAGGGCATGGACGTGGACATGCAGGGCTTCCAGCAAGAGCTTGCCAAACAAAAGGACCGCTCACGCGCTGCCACGGCCATCACCACGGGCGACTGGACTGAACTGGCGCCGGGAGCCACCGAATTCGTTGGCTACGACACCTTGGAGGCCGAAGCCCGCATCCTGCGTTGGCGCAGGGTGAAGGACAGGTCGGGAGACCACTTCCAAGTGGTGCTGGACCGCACGCCGTTCTACGCGGAAGGCGGGGGCCAGGTGGGTGATCAGGGGTGGTTGGAACAGGACGGCGTGCAGGTGCCGGTGCTGTCCTTCATCACCGCCCTGGCCGTGGGCGGCCTCATCATCATCGTCACCGACCTGGCCGAGGCGGCGGTTCCCGACGTCACCGACCTCATCGAAGCCGACATCGACGCCATGGAGGAGGACATCTTCTCCCCGCTGGCGCAGACGAACATCGAGTGCATCTATCTGCTCAAGCGCGAAGTCGTCGAACTGCGCCGCGCGGTTGCCCCGTTGACCGAAGCGCTATCCAAACTGCACACCGACTACCGCGACCTGCTGTCCAAAGAGATCCTGCGGTACATGCGCGACGTCCAGGATCACCAGG
>CALMYC010000144.1 GCA_937873385.1 uncultured Flavobacteriales bacterium
AACGGGGCCACTGCAGCGGGTGATACCACGGGCACCACGAGCGGGCTCACTGCCAGCACCGGGTACAGCCTGTATGTGCGTGCCTTGTGCGGCGTAGGTGACACCAGTGCATGGACAGGTCCGATCAACTTCACCACGCTTTGCAATCCTGTGGGTATTCCTTACCTCGAGGATTTCAGCACGGTAACCGTACCGGCCCTCCCGCAGTGCATGAGCCAGCAAGTGCCCAGCGGGTCCAATTGGGTGAGCACTTCATTCCCGCCCACAGGCATGACGGCACCTGCCGCCTACAATTACGGCTACATGGCAGTGGGTTCGGACAGCAGTGCCTGGCTGTACACGGCACCCTTGAACCTTACCGGTGGGGTAGCCTACCGCCTGATGTACAAGTATTCCAACCAGTACAACTTCTACACCAATGCACTGGCAGTGGCCTATGGGAACAACCCCTCGAACGGGGCCATGACCACCACGCTGATCAACCACCCCTCCATTGCGGATGGATTGGTGCACCAGGATACGCTGGTCTTTACACCGGCCACCTCCGGCGTGTATTACATCGGCTTCCACCGTTATGCCCCACCCACGGGTTCCGGTTACTACATGTACGTGGATGACATCTCCGTGGACCTCAACCCGGCCTGTTATCCTCCCGTGGCGAATGCCTACGCCATCCCGGATTGCGCCAACGGCCAGTTCTATGTAGGTGTTCAGCTCACCAGCTTGGGCGATGCTTCCAGCGTGGCCATCAACAGCGACTATGCAGGCAATCCCGGTGCCGTGGCTGCGGCCACCGCAGTGGATACCTCGTACATTCTCGGGCCTTTCGCCGACTTGAGCACGGTGAACATCAGCTTGGTGCACAATGACATCTCCTTGTGCAATGACACCTTGGCGCCGGTCACCTTCGATTGCACGGATGGCGGAAAGAACGCATTGAGCTTTGATGGCGTGAATGATCAAGTGGACTTGGGGAATCCGCCATCCTTGAACATTTCGGGCAATCAGATCACGCTGGAAGCTTGGATCTACCCTACGGCTTGGCGTGCCAACTCTTGGCAAGGCATCATCGTGAACAACGAAGGCAACAACACCACCGGTTACATGATCCGTTGCGGCGCCAACGGTACGCTCAGCTTCAATTTGGGTGACGGCAGTGCATGGCATGAAGTGCTCAGCGCGGCCAACGCCCTCTCCTTGAACACCTGGCAGCACGTGGCTGGCACCTATGATGGCGGCACCATGCGGCTTTATTTGGGCGGTGTGGAACTCGCCAATACGCCGGCAAGCTTCAACATCGTGTCCTCTTCCAACGGAACGGAGATCGGCGACTGGAGCAACGGTACAGGCCGGAACTTCCCGGGCAAGATCGATGAAGTGCGCATCTGGACAACAGCACTTGCGGCCAGTGCGGTCCAAGCCAACATGAACACCGCCTCCTGCGGGTATGAGGACGGCTTGGTCGGTTACTACCGCTTTGACCAAGCAACGGCAAATGGCAGCAACCCGAATGATACCATACTGTACGACCTCACAGCATTCGCGAACAACGGTGCCTTGCAGAACTTTGCGCTCAATGGCCCCGTGTCCAACTGGGTACCGGGTGTCACCAATGTTGGGGATTGCGTGCCAGTGGCCTGCACAGGGGTGCCTGCACCCGGCAATACCCTCAGTACCGTTGCCGAGGCATGCCCAACGAGCAACAACTTTACCTTGAGCGTGCAGAACACCACGTCCGGCGCCGGGGTTGCCTACCAGTGGCAGAGCGCGAATGACGCGGCGTTCACGGTAAACGCGAATACCCTGGGGGCGGGCCTCTCCCAATCGGTGACCAACCAAGCCATCGATACGTACTACCGCTGCCGCGTGATATGCACATCCGGTCCTGATACGGCCTATAGCACGCCGGTACTGGTGCCCATGGGCAGCGCATGTTCCGCCTGCGGATATGCGGTGAGTTCCGCACTGTACACAGCGGATGAGGACATCAGCAACGTGACCGTGGGTGCCATGAACAATAGCAGCGATTGCACCACCCTGGCCCCGGGACCCGGTTCCGTCCAGAACCTGTACAGCA
>CALMYC010000145.1 GCA_937873385.1 uncultured Flavobacteriales bacterium
CAGAGGCCGTAGATGCTGCGGTGGCATTCGTCGATGATGATGAGGTCGAAGAATTCGGGCGGGTATTGGGCATTGTAGGCGATCGGGGCCGGCCGGGATGCGGCAGGTGGACCGGCGGGCGTTTTAGCGGTCGGGGGCCCTTCTGCCCCGGCAACGTCCACGGCACCCATGGCGCGTGCCACATCCGCCGCTGGTGCCTCCTCGGCGCCTTCGGCCAGCTCCACACCCTGCAATATGGAATACATGCGCTGGATGGTGCTGATGCATACCTGCGCGCCGGGGTCGATGAAGCTGCTGCTGAGGCGCTGCACGGTGTACAGCTCGGTGCATTTGCGGCGGTCGTCGTTGGGCGTGTAGCCCTGTAATGCCTGCTCGGCCTGTCCGGCGAGGTTCTTGGTGTCCACCAGGAAGAGGATGCGTCGCGCACGCACAGGCGGTTTCAGCAGGCGGTACACGCTGGTGATGGCGGTGAAGGTCTTGCCGCTGCCGGTGGCCATCTGTACCAGGGCGTGGGGCTTGTTCTGCGCGAGGCTCTGCTCCAGGTTGGTGATGGCGTTCACCTGGCAGGTGCGCAGTCCGGCGGGATCGAGTTCCGGGAAACGGGTGAGCCGGGCGCGCAGGCTATCCTGCTTCAGCCATTGCTGCAAGGTCTCGGGCCGGTGGAAGCTGAACACCTCGCGGGCGCGGGGCTTGGGGTCGCGCAGGTCCCAATGCTTGGTGATCTCGCCGGTGCTCACATAGCAGAAGGGCAAGGTGCCCTGGCCGATGGTCCAGCGGAGCTTGGCCTTGGCATAGCCTTCGGCCTGGCCTTCGTGTACGGTGAACCGCTCGCCTTCACTGGCCTTCTTGGCCTCCACTACGCCCACGGGCACGCGGTCCACGAAGAGGATGTAGTCGGCAGGGCCGGCATCGGTATCGTACTCGCGCACGGCCACGCCCAATGCCGCCGCGGGGTTTAGGGCGCGTTTGTCCTGCACCACCCAGCCGGACGCAACAAGCTTCGCGTCGATGGTTTCGTGGGCTTGTTGTTCGGGGGTAAGGGCCATGGTGGTGGCAAGAACAGTGGCAATGTAGCCAAATGCCATTAACCGGTGCAGGACCGGCCTATCCACCGAAGTGCGCACGCCGTATTTCCGCCCAGAATTTTCATGCAGGGAGCTGGAGGGGGAGTGACGCGTGCTATAACCGGATCTTCCAGGTACTGCTGGCACTGGCCACGCGCGGGATCCCCAGGTCGCGCACCGCACGCTCCGCGCTCTGCGCCCGGTTTATCGTGCGGGGATCGTTCAATACCGCGTCATCCAGGTCATCCGACAAGGGGTTGCGCAGGGGCTCCATCAGGAACAGGCAGTCCACATCGAACACGAAGTGCTGCAGCACCCCGGCATCCTCCTCATGTCCGGGGCGCGATGGGCCTGTCCACACAATGCGGTCACCGGCGCGGGGCCGCCAGATCCCGGGTGCCTGCATCACCGGCTTGTCCATGTCCAGGGGGCCGAACCGCTCCACGAACTTGTCCAATATCATCTCGTTGGCGATAGAAAGCTCCTTGGGCGCGAGTTCAAGCCAATCGGGAATGTCGTCGAGCCGGTTCGTGAGCAGCACGCGCTCACCGGCGTTCATCAACCAGAGGTCCAGCACATTCAACCGGCCCTTGCCGAAAAGGTCGCTCCACCGGAACCAGAGGAGCAGATCGCCCGCCCGGCAGGGGAACGTGTAGGTGGCATCCCGGCGCACCAGCGTTACCGTTCGGCCCAATACCTCCTTGTAATGATCCTGGGACATGTTGCAATGAATGAATAACCCCGGCAAGGTAAGCGGGCCGGGGCATCCGCGGCACCTTCCGTTGATCAGGCCCTTCATCCGTTCCAACCCGCTCAGGTGGCCCGCAATGGCGGTGCGCCGCCCCCGGTGGGCCCGCTCCCGCCCCACCTTGGCCAGCTACCTTTGGGCACTGATCCCATTGTAATGACCAAGGCCCGCATGCAACTTACCGCCGAGCCGCCGCAATGGCGCACGGCCAAGGAATTCCAGGACATCACCTACCGCAAAAGCGGCGGCGTGGCGCGCATTGCCTTCAACCGCCCCGAAGTGCGCAACGCCTTCCGCCCGCACACCGTGGCCGAACTGCTGGAGGCCTTCAGCGATGCCCACCAGGACACCCGCATCGGCGTGGTGCTCTTCAGCGCCGAAGGGCCCAGCCCCAAGGATGGCGGGTGGTGCTTTTGCAGCGGCGGCGACCAACGCACGCGCGGCCACCAGGGCTACGTGGACGAAAGCGGCATGCCGCGCCTGAACATCCTGGAGGTGCAGCGCCTGATCCGCTTCATGCCCAAGGTGGTGATCGCCGTGGTGCCCGGCTGGTGCGTGGGCGGCGGCCACAGCCTGCACGTGGTGTGCGACCTCAGCATCGCCAGCAAGGAGCATGCGGTGTTCAAGCAGACCGATGCCGACGTGACCAGCTTCGATGGCGGCTACGGCAGCGCCTACTTGGCCAAGATGGTGGGCCAAAAACGCGCCCGCGAGATCTTCTTCCTGGGCCGCGATATTTCCGCGCAGCGGGCCTACGAAATGGGCATGGTGAACGCCGCCGTGCCGCATGCTGAACTGGAAAGCACCGCTTGGCAATGGGCGCAGGAGATCCTCGCAAAAAGCCCCACCGCCATCAAAATGCTCAAGTTCGCCTTCAACCTTACCGATGACGGCCTGGTGGGCCAGCAGGTGTTCGCCGGTGAGGCCACACGCTTGGCGTACATGACCGAGGAGGCCAAGGAAGGCCGCAAGGCCTTTTTGGAGAAGCGCAAGCCGGATTATTCCGGGGTGAAGTGGATCCCGTGATCGTTCCAACCGCAGGGTCTGATCTGCGCGGATCTGCTGGAGCATTGAGCCTTCCGGGTTAACCGGGTCGCGGGTCATGTGATGTCCACCCTCGAACCCTCGCACTCCCGCAGCCTTGTCCACACACCTCGCGCTCACCTTCCAACCATGCTCCACCGGAAAACAGTAGCTTTAACCAACCCAAACACCATGGACGCCTCCCTGCACGAAGCCTTCGACCACGGCAAGCGCATCAGCCCCAAGCTGGATGAGGGGAAGAAGAACTTCCTGATCGACATCGACGGCACCATCTGCGAGGACATTCCCAACGAGGAGCCGGGACGCATGGCCACCGCAGCGATCTTCGATGGTGCACTGGCGATCTGCAATGGCTGGTACGACGAAGGTCACATCATCACCTTTTTCACCAGCCGCACGGAAGAGCACCGCACCGTGACAACCGAATGGCTGGACCGCCACGGTTTCAAGTACCACGCCATCCTCTTCGGCAAGCCGCGCGGCGGCAACTACCACTGGATCGACAACCACATCGTGCGGGCCACGCGCTACAGCGGAAAATTCACCGAACTGGTGGAAACAGAGGCCAGGATCCAGGTGTTCCGGGAGCAATGACCCGCGGTTTCCGGGAGCGGGGCCATGCGATTTCATTTCCACGGAACCTTCCGATGCAGTAGCTTCGTGATCCAATCCACAGTACCATGGCCACAGGCAGCATCAAGTTTTTCAATGAAACCAAGGGTTTCGGGTTCATCACGCCGGATGAGGGCGGCAAGGACGTTTTCGTTCACAAGACCGGCCTGAAGGAACCTGTCCGCGAGGGGGACAAAGTGAGCTACGAGGTGGAAGATTCCCCCAAGGGCCCTAATGCGATCAACGTCAAGCGCGCGTAAATCGATCAAGCACCACGAAGGTTCTTCGGCCCCGTTCGGCAAATCCGTGCGGGGCCTTTTACTTTGGGCCCGTCCATTTTCCTTCCATGAAACTGATCTCGTTCAACGTCAATGGCATCCGCGCATCGGTGAAGAAGGGCCTGGCTGGTTCGCTGCGCAGCATGGGTCCGGACATCTTTTGCTTCCAAGAGACCAAGGCGAACCCCGACCAAGTGGCCGAAGCACTGGCCGACATGCAGGATTACCACATCACCGCCTGCTCCGCCGAGAAGGCCGGCTACTCCGGTACGGCGATCCTCTCCAGGGAAAAGCCCTTGCGCGGGGACTTCGGCATTGGTTACCCTGAACACGACAAGGAAGGGCGGGTGATCACCGCCACGTTCAAGGACCACCTCGTGGTGAACGCGTATGTGCCCAACAGTGGCCAGGGATTGAAGCGGCTGGATTACCGGCAAGCATGGGACGAAGCCATGCGCGGCTACTTGGCAAACCTGGCATCGGGCAAGCTGCCGGTCATTTTCACCGGGGACCTGAACGTGGCGCACAAGCCCATCGACATTGCGCGCCCCAAGGCCAACTACAATAAAACGGCAGGATACACCCAAGTGGAGATCGACGGAATGGATGCATTGATCCACGCGGGTTTCACGGACACCTTCCGCCATTTCCACCCGGACACGGTGAAGTACAGCTGGTGGAACCAGCGCTTCAATTCGCGCGCCACCAACACGGGCTGGCGCATTGATTACGTGCTCGTGGGCAAAGGCTTCGAGAAGCAGGTGACCGAAGCGTTCATCCTGAATGACGTGATGGGCAGCGACCATTGCCCGGTGGGCATTGCCTGGTAACTCCAACTTCCACCATTCCCCCGGAACATGAAGATCCTGATCAGGCTCGAGGAACTCGCACAGCTGCTTGTGTGCATCATTACCCTGGCCATGCACGCCGAACCCTGGTGGATGTATGTATTGCTGGCATTGGGGCCCGACATTGGCATGCTGGGCTACCTGAAGGGGCCGCGTACCGGAGCCTTCACGTACAACCTGCTTCACCACAAAGGCATCGCCTTGATGGTCGCGGGGGCGGGCCTGGGCAGTGCATGGCTCACCCTGCCCCTGGGGATCCCAGCGCCGTTGCTGCTCTCCATGGGCATCATCCTCTACGGCCATTCCTGCATGGACCGCCTGCTTGGCTACGGCCTCAAGTATGGCGACAGCTTCCAGCACACCCACCTGGGCTGGATCGGCAAGCGCCCCGTGACTGGCGAAGATTGACGGCTGCATGCGCATCCTGCTGCTGGACAACTACGACAGCTTCACGTGGAACCTGTACCACCTGCTGGCCCCGCATGCTTCGGTGGAGGTGGTGCGCAACGATGCCATCACCGTGGATGAAGCCGCACGCTTCGACCGCATTGTGCTTTCCCCCGGGCCGGGCCTGCCTTCCCAGGCGGGCATCATGCCAGCACTGGTCCATGCCTTGATGCCCTCCCACCCCATGCTGGGCGTTTGCCTGGGCCTGCAAGCGATCGTGGAGGCATGCGGCGGCAAGCTGTTCAACTTGGCGCGGCTGCGCCACGGAGTGGCCGTGAAGTGCACCCCCGACGATCCGGTGGACCCGTTGTTCAAGCAAGTGAAAGCCCCGTTTGATGCCGGCCTGTACCACAGTTGGGCCGCAGATCCCGGGATGCTGCCAGCGGCTTTGCGCGTAACCGCACGCAGCGAAGAGGGGGTGATCATGGCCTTACGGCATGTGCACCACCCTGCATGCGCAGTCCAATTCCACCCGGAAAGCGTGATGACCCCCGCCGGGGCACAGGTCATCCGGAACTGGTTGTCGGAAGGCTGAAGGCACGCGCCCAGGGTTTTCAACCAGTTTCACCCTGCGATCGTTGACCGATTCAAGTGCAACCACCGCGGTCCGGCCATGGTGGCCGGTAGTTTCGCACCATGGTCCGCCCCGCCCTGCTTGCACTGGCCGCCGCCGCCGCATCGTCCCTGAGCGCGCAAAACGTGTTCCAGCGTGCACTGAACAACGACACCATGCCCAACCTGGTGCCCAATCCGGGTTTTGAGGAAGTAAAAAAGGTGCCCTGTGCATGGACACAGCAGGCAGCGAAGTTCAACGGGGACGTGATGACCGCCTGGAATTCACCGACGGAAACCACGCCCGACCTCTTCACCACCGAGGCTGACCCCACCTGTTGGAGCAATCCCGCACGCCGCACAGGGGGCAAAACCTCGCCCCACGGTGGCAAGGCCATGGTGGGCATCAAGACCTGGGGCAAGGGAAACACGCCCACTTTCTGGCATGAATATGTGCAGGCCACGTTGCCGGAGCCCTTGGTGAAAGGCACGCGCTACATCGTTGAATGCTGGGTGCAACGCGCCAACTTCAGCAGTGAGGCCAGCAACAACATCGGCCTGTACTTTTCACCCGTTGCCGTGAAGACGCGCGACAACCTTCCCCTCTACTTCACACCACAGGTGAATGCCGGGGAAGTGATCAGCTCCAACCATTGGAAAAAGGTGAGCGGCGTGATCGAAGCGGAGGGAGGTGAACGCTATCTGCTGATCGGCAATTTCTACGGTGATGAAGCCACCTTGCATGAGCGGCAACCGCAGGGTGAGCGTGGCGCATACTATTTCATCGACGACGTGAACGTGCGCGTGGCGCCGCCCGGCACCGCATTGACGCCCAAGCCGAAGGCGAGCATTCCACCGCCGCCCAAGCTGGTGGTGGCGGACCATGCCAGCACCAAGGAAGTGGCTTTGCCCAAAGTGGAACCTCCGGCCGTGGGCAGGCGCATCCGCTTGGACAACATCGGCTTTGAGTTCGCCAAGGCAACACTAACGCCGGAAAGCAAAACGGAACTGGATGAACTGGCCGACATGCTGATCGACTACCCGAACATGCACATTGAAGTGGAGGGCCACACGGACGATGTGGGCAGCGATGCCAGCAACATGGCCCTCAGTGAAAACCGGGCGCAGGCAGTAGTGGATTTTCTCCTGGGAAGAAAGGTTGAAAAGGAACGGATCACCGCGCACGGATACGGCGAAACACGGCCGCTCCAGCCGAACAACAGCGAGGGGAACAGGGCGCTCAACCGCCGCGTGGAATTCCGGGTTACGGAAAAATAATGCCCCGCTGCACGGCTTACCGTGCACGCAACCAAGCCGCGACCTGCGTGTTCAGGCCAGCATCAGGCCCGATCACCGATCATGCGCCGCGCGATGTCCAGGATCCGCGTATCGTCCAGGGAGACCACCCCGCCGTCCGGGCCACCCTCCATGTGAACACCCATCGGCTTGCCTTCCGGGTGGCTGTATCCGCCGAAGTAATTCCAGACCGTTTCCACGTTCAGGTCCAGTTCCTTGGCGATGCGGTGGATGCTTCCGTCCGGCAAGCGGTCCTTCAGATCGCGAAGCTCATTGAAAGTGATGTTCATGGCTTGGTCGTTTTGGCGTTTCGGTGGCCTGAAGGTAAACACCTCCGCGGCCGATGTGGTCGAAGCGCCGTGAATATTTCCAAAGTGGGCGACACGGTTGACCCAATGGCCTGCAACCATGTTCTGCTTCATTTCCCCGGAACAAAAGGGGCAAGCCAATGGGAATGTCCAGTGGCCTGCCAACAATGGATCGGTTAGCCGGAAAGCAAACGGGTAGGTCTATTCCGCAGCCTCAGCTCAACCCCGTGACCACGCCCTTGGCATCGATGTCCATGTGGTCGCTGGCGGGGGTTTCGGGCAGGCCGGGCATGCGCATCATCTTCCCGAGGATGGGCACCACGAAGCCTGCGCCGGCGGCGATCTCGATGTCGTTCACGGTGATCTCAAAATCACTGGCTGCGCCCAGCTTCGTGGGATCATCACTGAAGCTGTACTGTGTTTTGGCGATGCACACGGGCAGATGGTCCAGGCCCAGGTTGTGGATGCGGCGCAGCATGGTGCGCGCGGCCTCACTGTACTTCACGCCCTTGGCACGGTAGATCTCCTTGGCGATGATCTCCACCTTCTTCTCAATGGGCTGCTCCAGCTCATACAGCAGTTGGAACTGCGTTTCACCCTTGTCCACCACGCGCACCACGGCTTCGGCCAGGTCGGTCATGCCTTTTCCACCTTCGGCGAAGCCTTTGGCCAGCACGGCCTCCACGCCCATGGCGCGGCAGAGGTCCTGCACCACCTTGATCTCCTCGGCGGTATCCGTGGGGAAATGGTTGATGGCCACCACGGCCTTCACGCCGAACTTGGCGGTGTTCTCCAGGTGGCGCATCAGATTGGCCATGCCTTTGGTGACGCGCTCCACGGAGGCGTCGTTCACCTCCTTGATGGGCGCGCCGCCCTGGTAGCGCAGTGCGCGGATGGTGGCCACGATCACGGCGGCGTGCGGGGCGATGCCCGCGGCGCGGCACTTGATGTCGTAAAATTTCTCCGCGCCAAGGTCCGCGCCAAAGCCTGCCTCAGTGACCACGTAATCGGCGAGGCTCAAGCCCATCTTGGTGCCCAGGATGCTGTTGACGCCTTGTGCGATGTTCGCGAACGGACCGCCGTGCAGGATGGCCGGGTTGCCTTCCATGGTCTGCACCAGGTTGGGCTTGATGGCGTCCTTGAGCAGGAGCGCCATGGCGCCTTCGGCCTTGAGGTCGCGGGCATAGACGTACTTCTTGTCCGGGTTGTGGCTGTTGCCCACGAAGATGTTGCCGAGGCGATTCTTCAGGTCTTCGTAGCCGGTGGCCAGGCAGAGGATGGCCATCACCTCGCTCGCGGCGGTGATGTTGAAGCCGTCCTGGCGCGGGATGCCGTTGCCGGTGCCGCCCAGGCCGATCACGATGTCGCGCAGGGAACGGTCGTTCATGTCCATCACCCGTTTCCAGGCGATGGTGCGGGCATCGATCTGCAGGTTGCGCGTCTTGCTCTGCAGGTTGTTGTCGATCAGCGCGGCGAGCAGGTTGTTGCTCTTCTCGATCGCCGCGAAGTCGCCGGTGAAGTGCAGGTTGATGTCCTCCATGGGCAGCACTTGGGCGTATCCGCCTCCGGCCGCGCCGCCTTTCATGCCGAACACAGGCCCCAGCGAGGGTTCGCGGAGCACCGCCATGGCCTTCTTTCCGATCTTGTTCAGCCCTTCCACCAGGCCGACGGTGGTGGTGGTCTTGCCTTCCCCGGCAGGCGTGGGCGAGACGGCAGTGACCAGGATGAGCTTGCTCTTCTTCACCTTGCCTTCGTCGATCAAGTCCAGGGGGAGCTTGGCCTTGTAGCGGCCATAGTTCTCCATGCGTTCGGCAGGGATGCCGAGCCTTTCACCGATGGCCGCGATGGGCTGCATGGTTGCCTTTTGGGCGATCTCCAGGTCGGAAGGGAATGCCATGGGATGTATTGGATCTGGGACGAAGGAACGAAAGAACCTGAACAATTGCAGAGGCTATGGTTTCGGTGGAAACGGATGTACGCCCACCACGCCGTCCCGGTCCACGGTGACCACCTCGGCGGCACCGTCCAAGTTGATGTCCGCCACCAGGAATGGCACCACCCCGTCCATCGGGAAGCCCGGCCAAAGTTCACCGTCCTTGTTGTAAAGCCTGACCTGGCCCTGTTCAGGGAGTACAACGCCCACGGCGGTCCCATCCCCGGCCAGGGTCACTTGGAAAGCCCTTGCGCCAAGGGCATCGGGGTAGGTTGCGCGATAGAGGGCCTTGCCCCCGGATTCAACGGTGAGCGCTGAGTTGGTGGCACGGACCACTTCATCATGCCCGTCACCGTCCACATCAAACACGGCCACCCTTCCACTGGCCGCCGCGGAAAGGGTGTCCACCTGGCCGTCCAAGGTGCCGCTGAGCACCGCCCCGGCGCTGTTCGACCAAATGACCCGGCGGTCGCCGATGAGCATGGCCTCACGGCTGCCGAGGAATTGATCCATGCCGCGCATGTGCAGTTTGGCCCCGTACCGCGTTTCCCCGCGCCTGTCCAGCACCGCTACATCCCCGTTCCGCAACGGCACCACCAGGTAATCCCTGTCCTTGATCCGGGCATGCTCCACGGGCGCCACTGCAGGGCTTGGCAAGCGCTTCAGCATCCAGCCCGATACCGGTTCACCGTCCAGGCCCATGTTGATCACAGCCCCGCTTACCGTGGGCACCAGGATGCGGTACTCCAGGTTGCGGTCATAGTCAAACGCACTGAGCGGAGCGCACGCGCTGTCCTTGAGCGTGATGGGGAAGCCTTCCACATCGCGCCCCAGCCGGTCGATCAGATAGATCTTTCCCGCCGTGTTGAAGAGCAACTGCAACTTGCCGTTCCGGTAGCGGTCCACTTGCTGCGGGCTGCCCAAAAGCGGGCCGTCCAGTTGGCGCTGCCACAGCACTTTGCCGGTGCAACTGATCAGGCTGATGCGCTGGTCCCGGTCCTGCACCATCACCTGCAACGTTTTGCTGAGGTAGTCCTTCACCAAATGAACGCGTCCTTCCGGCGGTGCGGACAATGCCGTGGTCCACAGTGCCCCTGCCGCGCGTTTTCCCTCCGGTGCATGCTGGAAGCAGAACGTGGCCGCAACAGCACCGTCCGGGCGGGGCGACAGCTGCAGAAGCACGCCACCGGTTGCATTGCGGGCACGGGCCAGCGGGCCGGTCATGGGGGGCAACGCCTTGGCCGCATCCACCCACCAGCTGTAGACGGCATCGGAGCCGAACCGTTGGAAGAAATCGCCCGATCGCGGATCAAGCGCCAACGAGTTGCGGTCCGTCCATGCATCAATGACCGCCCGCATCCCGGCGGGGGTGTTGGACATGGCCACGGTAGTGCCGAGCACGGCCCACAAGGGCTGCACAAAAGCCGAAAAGTCCTTGCCGAACAAGGTGGCCAACGCACCGGCATCCGCCACGCGCTTGAACGTGACCCCGCGGTATTCAGCCGTGGCGCAGCCGCCCTCAGGGCATCGCTTGCCCAAGGCGACCGTGGCCTTTCCGGGATCGTCCGTGCTGAACACGGCCCAGCCGTTGCCGGCGCTATCCGCGGCCTGTGGCCCTGCTGCCGTGGCAATGGTACCGTGCACCCACGCGGCATAGGCCTCAAAAAGGCCCGGGTCAGGTTGCCTGCCCGCGGCATCGGCAACGCAGGCAAGCGGGTCAGTCACATGCAAGGCACGCAGCCGGCACACATCAGCGGGCAGCACCCTCAGGATATCCAAATTACCGGGTTGTTGATGTGCAATGGCTTCGGTGGCCTTGTTTGTTGCGTCGGAAAACAGCAGGCCGTTCATCAGTACCGCGCCAGGGCGCACGCGCACGTCCAATGCCGCCCAGCCGTCCACGGATGCCCCTTGTGGAAAGAACCCTTCCTCCGTGCCGGCCAACAATGCGGAGGCAAAAGCGGGCTTCACGAGGAGATGCGCATCCGCGCCCACGCTCATGCTGGCGCGGGCTTTGGCAAAGTGTTGGCCCATGGCGGCCCGGTTACCGCGCGAGAGCACCTCCTTCAGGATGGCCTGGTCGGCGGAGAGGAGCAACAAGCCCTTGTCCCAAGCCATGTGCATCGGCGGCAGCAGGCTGTCCGGCCGCACAGGCAGGATGCCGCCGGACCAAAGCGAGGGTGGCACCTGGCTGTGCAGCACACGGGCCAAGGCAAGGAGGGCCTCCGGCGTGGGATCAACCGGCCACGCGATCAATCCGGCAAGACTGTCGGCGCCTACCGGGCACCAGGAGACCAGCATGGGCCTTTCGGTACTTTGCTTTCCGCGCAGAGACGGGTCGGCTTCCGAAAGCCTGGCGAGCACACCGTTGATCCCGGCAAAGAGGGGTGCGGCTTCCAGGTCCCCCCAGAATTGGCTGGTACCGGTGAAGCGGTTCCATGCCGTCAAGGGTGCAGGCACTTCCAGCACGGCCACGGCATCGGCGGGCACGGCAACCCAGGGATCTGCGACGGGCACCACTTCTGCGCGCCAGCTCCAAAGCCACCAGCCAATGCCGCCCACGATGGCGAGCAGCAGGACAACCGTGATGGTGCGGCGCATGGAAGTCCCAAAGTTGCGGATCCGTGGCTGCGCATTTCCATGCAGGTGGCGGGCCTTTCGCACAATGGCCTGTGGACGCCCGCGCCGATAGGCTACCCCGGCAGGGTGAAGCTGGTGCGGTGGTGCCTGCACGGCCCGTGCGTGGCAATGGCGGCGCGATGTTCGGCCGTTGGGTAGCCCTTGTTCACCAGCCAGCCATACTGCGGATGTGCCTGGTGGAGCGCGGCCATAAGCTCATCCCGGTGTGTTTTGGCCAGCACTGAAGCCGCGGCGATGCTGCGGAACTTGCCGTCACCCTTGATGATGCACTTGTGCGGGATGCCTTCGTACGGATGGAACCGGTTGCCGTCCACCAACAGCGCCGCCGGCCGGATGCACAAGGAGGCAATGGCACGGTGCATGGCCAGCAAGGCGGCATGGAGGATGTTGATGCTGTCGATCTCCTCCACCGCGGCCATGCCCACCCCCCATGCCAGAGCACCCCGTTCGATCAAGGTGCGGAGCCGTTCACGGTCGGTCCGGGCAAGCTTCTTTGAATCATCCAACCCGGGCAGGTGAAGGCGAGGTGGCAAAATGACGGCTGCGGCCACCACCGGTCCGGCCAGGCAACCGCGCCCGGCTTCATCGCAGCCGGCTTCCAGGATACCACGGGTGTGGCAAGTTGCCAGGCGCGCCATGCTCAGGCGGTTTCCCGGAGCATGCGCTCCATACTGCTCCAAAGACCCCGTGCGGCGCGGTCCCAGGAAAAATTGGATGCGCGCTCCACGCCTGCCGCCACCAATTTGGTGCGCAAGGGCCCATCGTGCCACATCCGGGCCATGGCTTCCGAAATGCTTTCCACGCTGAACGGATCGCAGTAAATGGCCGCATCACCGGCCACTTCGGGCAAGCTGGTTGCCCGGGCGGCGATCACCGGCACGCCGCACTTCATCGCCTCCACCACAGGGATCCCGAAACCTTCGAAGTAGGAAACGAACACGAGCGCCAAAGCGTCCGCGAGCGTCTGGTGCAGCTCCTGTTGCTGAAGTCTTCCCGTAAGCACGACCTTGTCCGTATGGCGCATGGCCCGCCACGCGGCCTTCATCCGGGGATCCCACCAGAACGCCTCCCCCACCACCACCAACCGGGCCTCGGGTTGCCGGTCCGCAAACCGGTCGAAAGCCTCCAGCAACCGCGCAATGTTTTTCCGCGGGTGCAAGGAGCCCACGCAAACGAAATAGGGCAGTCCGCCGGTGAGCCGCTTCCGCACCTTTCCCCTTTCTGCCTCCGGCAATGGGGTGAAGATGTCACCGACCCCGTTGTACACCACATCCACCTTGGAAGGCGGAATGCAGTACGTGGACACGATGTCCTGCTTGGAGAATTCGGACACGGTAACGATGCGCGCCGCCTTTCGGGCAAACCGCGGGAAGGAACGGCGGTACCAGCGGCTGTATGCACGGGGCAGGTCCTGCGGATAATGCTCAAAGTTGAGGTCGTGCATCACGGCAAGTTGCGGCACCCTGGTGCGCAAGCTGAGGTATCCGTCCGGGGAGAGGAAGGCATCCGCGCGGTGCTTCTGCAGTGCCGGGGGCAGCATCAGGTCAAACCAGGCGCGATAGAGCAAGGGGTGACGGGTGGGCGGCGGCAATACCACAGGGCTAACGTTCGCCGCATGGACAAAGCGTGCGTTGTAGGGCCGGTCGAAGAAATAGATGAACTGGTGTTCCGGATGCGCCACGGTGATGCGGCTGATCGTTTCCTGGGTGAACCAGCCGATGCCCTCCAATTTGCCGGGCAGCAAGAGGCGGGTGTTCACGGCAATGCGCATGGGGACCGGGGGTAAAGGTCGGTGAGTTTGGTCATTGGGCCAGTGCGGAAGTTTTGGAGTCGTGAGTCCTGGAGTCGTGAGTCCTGGAGTTGTGCCTCTTCGCTTATTTGGGCTCGCGACTTCAGGACTCACGACTTTGGACTTCCCAAACTCTCCCGACCTTTCGCCCGCTTCATGCAACGCAAGTTTCTCACCAACCTGGCCCTTGTGCTGGCACTGAACCTGCTGGTGAAGCCATTCTACATCTTCGGCATCGATGCGGAAGTGCAGGTACGGGCGGGCACGGCGGCCTACGGCGGCTATGCGGCACTGCTCAGCCTCAGTTTCCTGCTGAACATATTGCTGGACCTGGGCATCACCAACTGGAACACGCGGCACATCGCGCAGCATACGCATTTGATGCGCAAGCACGTAAGCGGCATCGTCGCGGCACGCGGCCTGTTGGCGGTGCTGTATGCCTTGGTCCTCTTTGTTGCGGCGTGGGCCCTGGGGTACCGCGGCAGCCAATTGCACCTGCTGGCCATCCTGGCGTTGAACCAGGTGCTGGTGGCCAGCATCCTCTACCTGCGGTCCAACATCGCCGGGGCGCAGCGCTATGCACAGGACAGCCTGCTCTCCGTGCTTGACCGCGTATTGTTGATCGGCATTTGCGCGTGGCTGCTGTGGGGGCGTGCACACAACGGCCCCTTCCCGATCACCTGGTTCGCCTGGGCGCAGACCGCAGCCTATGGCCTGACGGCCCTGGTGGCCTTGGTACTGGTGGCCCGGCGTGCAGGCGGTCTCCACCCCCGATGGGACCCGGCGTTCACGTACAGCATTTTCCGCCAGAGCCTGCCCTTTGCGCTGCTGGTCCTGCTGATGAGCTTTTACTACCGCTCGGATTCCGTGATGTTGGAGCGCATGCTTCCCGATGGCGCGCTGCAGGCCGGCATTTACGCCCAAGGCTTTCGTTTTTTCGAGGCATTCAACATGCTGGGCTTCCTCTTTGCAGGATTGCTGTTGCCCATGTACAGCCGCATGCTGAAGGAGAAGGAGGACGTGGGCCCGCTCACCGGCCTGGCGCTCCGCCTGGTGCTGGCGGGCAGTTTGGCCGTGGCTGTTATTGGCAGCTTCCACGCCAAGGAGATCATGGACCTCCGGTACACGGAGCACACTGAACTATCGGCCCCGGCATTCGCCGTGCTGATCTGGTGCTTCACCGGGGTGTGCGTATCGTACATCTTCGGCACCCTGCTCACGGCCAGTGGCGACCTGAAGACCCTCAACAAACTGGCGGCGGGCGGCATGGTGCTGAACCTGGTGCTATTGGTGGTGCTGATCCCAAAAGGGCATGCACTTGGCGCAGCGTGGGCCAGCCTCGCCACGCAAATGCTGATGGCACTGGCCCAGATGGTGGTGGCGGCCAAGCGCTTCGCACTCAGGGCGAGCGGGCGCGCGGTGTGGTCCGCGTTGCTGTACACGGCGCTGCTCCTGGTGCTGGCAAAAGGGCTTTCCTGGCAGGCAATCCCTTTGCGGAATGCCCTGCCGTTGCTCGCCTTTGCAGCGACGGCATGTGCATTTCTCACCGGGCTGGTCCCCGTGCGCGGGCTTCGTTCGGTGCTTGCACTGCGCAAGGGCGGTTAATGGCCTACTTTAGCCGCCCTTTTGAAGCTTCCTCGGCGCATGGTGGACGGTATGATCAAAGGAGCGGACGGCTCGTTCGACCTGGTCCTTTTCCTGTGGCGGAAACGCCGGCCCATCATTGGGATCACACTGATCGGCTTCCTGGCCGGCGTGGTGGCGGCCATTGCCATCCCGGCCCAGTACAAGAGCGAGGTGATCCTCTTCCCGGCCATCACCAACAGTGTGTCCAAGTCGCTGCTGAGCGAGCAGAGCACGGGACGGGACGACATCCTGGCCCTGGGGGACGAGGAGGATGCCGAGCAACTCTTGCAGATCTTGAACTCGGACATGGTGGGCGACCGCACCGCCCGCCGCTTCGACCTGCTCAAGGTGTACAAGATCGCCCCGGATGACATCCACAAAAACTCGAAGCTGCGCGAAGCTTACGAAGACCACGTGAAATTCGAGTACACCAAGTTCGGCAGCGTGCGCGTGCGTGTGCTGGACCATGAACCGCAGCGCGCCGCGGACATGGCCAATTTCATCACCCAGCAAGTGGACAGCGTGTGGCGGCACATGGCCCGCGAACGCGCGCTCAAGGGCTACATGATCGTGAAGGACGGCGTGGACAAGCTCACCGGTGAAATAGCCCAGATGGAGGACAGCATGGCGGTACTGCGGTCCTTGGGCGTGCAGGACTACCACACGCAGGCCGAACGCTACAACGAATACCTGGGCGCGGCCATCGTCAAGGGCGACCAGCGCGCCATCCATGAATTCGAGCGGCGCTTCGCCATACTGGCGCAATACGGCGGCGCCTATGTCACCCTCCAGGACAGGCAGTTCAACGAGGTGAAGCGGCTGAGCATGCTGCGGATGAAGTTGGAACAGGCCCAAGCCGACCTGAACAACGACCTGCCGCACAAATTCGTGGTGAACCAGGCCTTCCCGGCCGACCGGAAAAGCTGGCCCGTCACGTGGTTGGTGCTCGCGGTGTGCACCATCAGCGCCGCCTTGCTGGCCCTGTTCCTGATCGTGCTCCAGGAAACCATCAGAAAAATCAAGGAAGCCCATGGATGAACGGATGAACTTCAACCGCTCGCTTTCCGCCGTCGGGCGGCATTGGCGGCTTTTGCTCGGTGTGGGGCTTGCGGCCGTGGTGCTGTCCGCCCTCTTCAGCGGGCCCCGGTTCCTGAAACCGCGGTACCGCTCCCAAGCAGTGGTCTATCCGGTGAACATCAGCACATACTCCATCGAATCCACCACGGACCAACTGGTGCAGTTGATGGCCAGCAACAGCATTCGTGACAGCGTGGTCCGCAAGTTCGGACTGGTGGGGCACTACGGGCTGGACACCACCACGGCGGAGGGCCGCTCCATTCTGCGCTACCTCTGGCAGGAGCGGGTCAGCATAGAGAAGACCCGCTTTGAAAGCGTGGACCTGGAGGTCACCGATGAAAACCCCGTCCTGGCACGGGACATGGTGCTGGAAGTGCTGCACCAGACCAATTTATTGGCCCGCAGCATCCAACGGCACAACTCCGGCGAGTTGCTGGCGGTGATCCAGGTATGGCGGACCGTCGGTGAAAGCCGGATCGCGGCCGCCAAAGGCGCGCCGGAGGCGACCTTCAGGCTGTGCCGGCTCGACGCGGCGCAGGTCGCGCGGTTGCACGATGTCATCG
>CALMYC010000146.1 GCA_937873385.1 uncultured Flavobacteriales bacterium
GACTCCGAGGTGGGCAAAGCCGTGGATGTTGCCGTGGAATTCAAGCCGCAAAGCGAAAGCGGCGGCCTGTTCTTCTACCGGATCAGCCTGAATGGCACCATCGCCACTGGCAAGCTCATGTACAGGCCTTGACCCACCATCAAGCATGCAAGGAAAGCCCCCGTAAATACGGGGGCTTTCTCTTTGGGCGGACAGGTACCTTTGCGCCTCCGGAATGGAAGCAGCCCCGTTGGCAGAACGCATGCGCCCCACTACCCTGGATGAGGTGGTGGGACAAGATCATTTACTAGGGAAAGACGGGATCCTCAGCAAAGCCATCTCCGCAGGCATTTTGCCCAGCATGATCCTCTGGGGCCCGCCCGGGGTGGGGAAAACCACCATGGCGCAACTGATGGCCAAGGCGTTGGACAGGCCGTTCCATACGCTCAGTGCCATTAGCAGCGGCGTGAAGGACATCCGAGAGGTGATCGCCAAAGCAGGTGGAAGCGGGTTCTTCTCACGGAACGCAGTGCTTTTCATTGATGAGATCCACCGCTTCAGCAAGGCACAACAGGATTCCTTGCTCGGTGCAGTGGAAAAGGGCATTGTCACGTTGATCGGTGCAACCACGGAAAATCCTTCCTTCGAAGTGATCGGCGCGCTGCTTTCCCGTGCCCAGGTCTATGTATTGAAGCCCCTGGCCGAAGAGGACCTCCTGGGCTTGATCGACAGGGCCATGCGAAAGGACCGTGAACTTTGCAGCCTACGCATTGAACTGGAGGAGACCGGAGCACTGCTCCGGGCCAGCGGGGGTGATGCACGGAGGTTGCTGAACACCTTTGAACTGTGCGTGCGCGCCGCAAAACCTGGGCGGCCTGGTGCACCAATTGTGATCACGGACGCCGTGGTCCTTGATGTAGTGCAAACAACTGCGGCGCGGTATGACAAACAAGGAGACCTGCACTACGACATCATCAGCGCATTCATCAAGAGCATGCGCGGCAGTGACCCAAATGCCGCAGTGTACTGGCTCGCTCGCATGGTGGAAGGTGGAGAGGACCCCGCCTTCATCGCGCGGCGCATGTTGATCCTCGCCAGCGAGGACATCGGCAATGCCGACCCGAATGCCCTGTTGCTTGCCACCACCACCATGCAGGCGGTCAACATGATCGGCTGGCCGGAAAGCCGGATCGTCCTGGCGCAATGCGCCATTTACCTGGCCTGCGCCCCGAAAAGCAACACCAGTTACCGCGCCATCGGCGAAGCCCAGGAAGCCGTGCAGCGCACAGGTGACCTGCCCGTTCCGATCCATCTCCGCAACGCGCCCACTAAACTGATGAAGGAACTGGGGAACGGAAGGGACTACCAATACAGCCATGATGCCCCCGGGCATTACAGCAGCCAGGAATTTCTGCCGAAAGCATTGGGCGGCACCACGTTCTACCATCCTTCCGACAATAAACGGGAACAGGCATTTGCAGCCTATCTACGACTGGTCTGGGGAAGTAAATACGGGCAATGACGGTA
The DNA here is from genome assembly GCA_937873385.1 of uncultured Flavobacteriales bacterium. Taxonomy (GTDB): domain Bacteria; phylum Bacteroidota; class Bacteroidia; order Flavobacteriales_F; family PHOS-HE28; genus PHOS-HE28. The sequence continues at coordinate 1,507 of CALMYC010000146.1, forward strand.
GCGCTCAGCGGGCCTGCTCGGCTTCCATGAACAAACGGTGCAGGTCGTAGATCACGCCCAAACTCACCATCAACCCGCCTATGGCCTGTTCCAAAACTTGCCATAGCATATCCACCACCATATGTTGGAAACCGTGACTGGCAAAGGACAGGCCCGATAGCAGGATCACAAGGAAAACGATGATCCCGGCCACGGCACCAATACCCATGGCCTTCCATGGGAACCCCGACTTCAGGGAGATCCATTCCCGCACTATGCACAACCTGATGAACAGGACAAGGGCCAGAGCGATGATGAGGTAAGCTCCGGCACTGAGCATAAAATACGTATTCATGCCGATCTTCATTTCGCTGAGGTCGGTAAGTGCCACCCCGTGCCAGAGCGCGGAAATCCCGAACATGACCACTGCGCTCAACAGCCAAGGAAACAATATGCTGCGCTTTAACAAGATCACCAAGTATTACCCTTGATCCCGCAAATTTAGCAACCGGTCTTCCGCAGTGCCAATACATAGGTGCGGTTCCTTACCTTGGCGGCGATGGGGCATGATTCCAAGAGCTGGCCGTTCCTCGGCCTGTTGATCATTGCGACCTCCCTTTTCGCCTGCAAAAAGGACCGCATGCCTCCGCAATGGGACATTGATCTCGTGGCACCTCTGGCCAAGACCAGGATGACCATTGGCGACCTTCTCCCGGACAGCATCCTTTCAACAGACCAGAACGGCAACATCAGTATCCTGTACAGTACCACCTTGTTCACCCTGTCCCTGGATACCGTGCTCACTGCGCCGGACACGAGCTTCCGGTATGCCTATGCACTTCCCTTTCCCGGCCCTGTCCAATTCCAGCCCGGATACACCTTCAATACAAATGACGACGTTACCCACTTCAACCTTGATGGACTTGGCCTGACCGAGCTTCAGGTGCGGTCCGGGCAGGTGGATGTGTCCATTTCGAACATGATGAACGGCAACATCCTGGGAACCTTCTCCCTGCCGGGTGCATTGCTCAATGGCATCCCGTTCTCCGTGGAGCAAAACCTCCCTCCAGGCACACCTTCCACACCCAGTGTAACCAATAGCTCGCGTGCCTTGGACGGATATGTCTTCGACATGCGCGGACCAGACCACAATTCCGTGAACTCACTTGCCACACACATCAATTATGCCAATGCCCCGGATGGCATTCCAGTGACCATCACCAACCTGGACAGCTTGATCGCCGTGGTCAGCTACCATGACATCATTCCGCAATATGCAACGGGTTCCTTCGGGACGCGCACCATTTCCGTAGATCCCTCCTCCACGACCTTGGACCTATTTGCCAACATCAGCGGCACACTGGACCTTGACCAGGTGTCCGCCACCCTGAAGATCCACAATGGGATCGGCGTGGACGCCAGGGCTTCCATCCAGTACTTGCGCTCCGTGAACACGACGAACGGGAACACCGTGGACCTGCTCAACACAATTACGCAGGGACCCGTGAACGTGGATCGTGCACTCGACCTGGGAAACGGCTTCCAGCCCGCACTGAACACCTTCTCCCTTAACCAGGGCAACAGCAATATCGATGCCTTCATCGAAAACCTCCCGGGCCGGGTGGACTATGCCATGAGCGTGCAGATCAATCCCCTTGGGGACATCAGCAACGGACATGACTTCCTCTATCACGACAGCAAGCTCAGTGCGGACTTGAACGTGGACATTCCCCTGCGACTGATCGCCAGTGATCTGACGCTTCGCAAGACCATGGACCTGGACCTGCCGGGCAATGCGCAGTCGCATGCATGGGAAAGCGGCACATTGCACCTTTTTGCCGACAACGGATTTCCCTTCAGTGCCACGATTGCCCTGGAGATCGTGGATGCCGCCGGCCAGGTGTCGGCCGTGTTGTCACCTGGCGGCACTGTTGCTTCCGCCCAAATGGGCACCGACGGCCTCGTCACATCCATCACTGCAAGCAAGGTGGATTTCCGGGTGGACGCGGGCCAGATGAACCTCCTTCAGCAAACCGGGAGATTGCGGATCACTGCCATGTTCAACACCGCGGACCAAAGCCAGCATGTGCAAATACTTGACCGCTATGCGTTGGCTTTACAATTGACCGTTGACGCCGACTATACCGTCAATGGGGATGAATAAGGCCTGGGGGATGGTCCCCGTCATTTTCTCCATTGCCGCATCGGCCCAACAGGACTCCACCGGTCCCGTCCTTGCCACCCGGCACAGGCTTACCATTGAAGCCGTTGCCGGCTATGATTCCAACGTGTTGTACAACGACCTGGTCACTGCGCTATACAGGGGCGGGGTGATCAATCAGGACGTCCGCACCCGGTCGCTCGACCGCATGGGGGGAATGAACCGTGGCGGATTTCTGCTTGGTGGACGCGTGGCTTATGCATGGGGCGACAGTCTCTTTGGCAGGGCCAACTGGATGCCTCGCATCAGCTTGGCGTACAACAGCGCCATGGGCATCCGGTTTGCCAAGGATGCGTATTCACTGGCCTTCTTCGGCAATGCCGGTTTTGAAGGCAGCACCGCGCACTTGGCACCCGGTAGTCTGTACTGGTCCAACTACCAGACGTTGGGCTTTGGTGTTGAAGACCGCCGCAGTGGAACGTTCGTTGAACTTTCAGTGGTGAACGGGCAAAAGCTGAATTCCGCACATATCAGCAAAGCAGAGTTCTACACGGCTGTGGATGGCCGGTACCTGGACCTGCAACTGAACGGCGACATGCACCAAAGTGATACGACCGGCAAGGAATTCTCCTCCGGCCTGGGCGCAGCCGTCAACCTGGAATGGCACAAGGAGTTCAGGCTGTTGGGCCCGGGTGCGGAATTTGTCTTGGGCATCACTGACCTCGGGTTCATCGCATGGAACAACAAGTCGTTGTCCATCAAGAAGGATTCGGCCCTCCATTATGAAGGCGTGGAAGTGAAGGACATTCTTGACCTGGAAAATCTGGTGGTGAACCCATCGGTCATTCGGGATACCTTGGGCTTGGGATCCAGCCATGGTGGCTTCATCACACTGCTCCCCGTCATCGTGGAAGGCCGGCTCCACTTCGGTGCACTGGGGAAGCCATCCCCCATTCCTGGGCTGCGTGCGTATGAGTTGACCGTCAACCAGCGCAACCTGCCCGGCTATGTTCCGTATGTTGCCGCCACAAGAAATTTGGTCGTATCCACCTGGTGCGCCGTGGCCGTGGGCGCGGCCTATGGTGGATTTGGCGGCCTGCGTGCGACGCTGGGGATCCAAGCGGAAGTGCTGGACCGGTTGCGCCTCGGTTTTTTCACGCCGAATGCCTGGGGCCTGGTCTCCAACCAAACCCAAGGAAAGGCCCTGTCAGCCAACTTGGAACTGAGCTGGTAGAATTCTATTTGACGTCCGCCAAGGCCTCGCTTTCATAGGTCAAGCGGCTACAGCTCCTGCCATCCTTGAAGTAGAATGTACCGCTGTACTTCCGGAACACTTTCCGGTATTCCGTCACTTCATCGTTCACCTGCATGCGTACCACGGTGATCACTTGGTTGGATTCGACGATCACTTCCTGGTGGCGGACACGCACCAGTGGGCTCGCTTCAAATTTCGGCCTGGGTTCAGACGAGGCATGGGCAATGGCCGTTTGAACAGGAGAGGTCTCTTCGGCCAATACTGGGCTCGATGGCGCGCGCCGGTCCAATCCCTCAACTGGGGATGGAATTGACCTTGGCGCTGGCAGGGGTTTGGCCGGTTTTCTTGTCGGCACCACCGGAACGGGTGCCGGTGAAGACGGAGGGGGTGGTGATTGAACCGCTTTCTGAGCTTCGGGCACCTTTTTTCCCGCTGCAGCCGAGTCATTGGCTTTCGCGGATTCTTTGGCCTTGGAGTCCGCCTCTTTAGCGGCCTTCGCATCCGCTTTTGCCTTTGCCTTGTCTTCCTGCTCCTTTCGTTTGGCAGCCTCGGCAACTGCATTGGCCTCCTCCTTCTGCTTGGCCTCCACGGCAGCCTGTGCTTCGTTCAATGCGCTCTGGATGCTCTTGGTATAGTCCGTGTCGTAGTCGAAATCGGCCAGTTTCTCGTCATACCGGATCATCCCCACCGGCTGATTGAAGACCACCGTGTTCATCCCGTCGTACTGCTTGAACAGCGAAACGACGAACTCGAATGGGGTGAATCCTGCGGGTGCCGTCCCTGTTGGGACCTTGGTATTGAAGGATAATTTCTTCGTCACGAAACCATTCTTCTCAAACGAGAGGACATAATTGCTGTTCAGGTCCAATTCCAATGAAAAGCGGTTGAGGTCCGTGGAGAGGGTGCGGTGCTTCACGCCTTCCTTGTACACCACCAGGTGGCAGCCATCAAGGCCACCACCTTCCACTTTCAATTTTCCGTTGATCACAAAACGGCCTTGGGCCACCATTGCAGTGGCAATCAGCATGGCGATGAACAGCCACAGGCTTCTTGCGAAGCCGCTCGGTAACGGAGGCCGCATTCAGGTGATCAAGATGCCAGCACGGCAGTGGAGATCAGGCCTTTGGCAAACATGGCCGCGATGAGCCCTGCAACAAGCACTGCAGCCATGACCAGCGTACGGACGGCAACCTTATTGTTCGTCTTGTTCATTGTGTTGCGTAATTGTGCGGGTTTTACGCTGCCCTTTGCCCAAGGGTTGCATCCCGGTCCATTGAGCCATCCGTAACCGGCCGGCCGATCGTGCGTATGAAGGGCACGATGTTGAAATCGGCCATAATTCTCATTGCCACCTTGTGTGCAGTTGGCACGGGTTTCGCCCAGATCCAGGCCACACCACAGGCACAGGAACTGGATGCACTTTTCCACAAGGGGGAAATTGCATACCAGCATGGCACGTATGACCAAGCCATTGACCTTTACACCCAAGTGCTCAGCAGCGATCCGGAGTACATCAACGCCTACCTGCAGCGGGGCTTTTGCCACAGTCTATTGCGCGAGTACCAAGCAGCTGTGGATGATTTCACCGCAGTGGTCAGCCGAAAGAACGACCATCTGTGGGCATATACCAGTCGCGGAAGTGCCTACAACAAGCTCGGGAAGCCGGATCTTGCCATCAAGGATTTCAACAGGGTATTGGAACTTGATCCGAAAAACCAGGAAGCCTACAACAACAGGGGCTGGGCAAAAAAATCCCTCGGTGACGGCGCCGGTGCCTGCCAGGATTGGAAGGCCAGCAAGAAAATGGGCAATGCCGAAGCGAAGATCATCCTGATGAACAACCGCTGCAAATGAAACGCATCCTTCTGGTTACGATCATCTCCTGGTTCTGGACATTGCTGCCTGCACAGGACCAGACCTATTCCGACTGCTTGGTGAAAACATCCAGCAGTTGGGGACGAACCTGCGAAAAGTGCGAGGACTACGACGGCTACAAACGCGATTTCAGCGGCGTGTACCAGGTGGAACTCAAGAACGTGTGCACCGAAATGATGGAAGTAAAAGTGGCCATGCAGGAAGAAAACGGCACGTGGCGCACATTCCCGGTAAAGGCACTGGAAGGCGGCGCATCCATGACGGCCTATGCCTGCCATGGCACGGGAAAGTACCTGTACTGGGCACGGCGTGTAAATGACACCGGGATCATATTGCCCAATGATCGGGAGATCGCCTCTGCCTACCACGGCAAATAGTTCTTCCGGACGCCCCACAGCCCCTGATCTGCGCCACGTCTGCACGAGACCAGTTCAACGTTACACCGCACCGGCCATTCACGGCAGGGTGTTGAGATCCTCCTGGATCCAACGCGGATAATGGCATATCACAGGGGTACCTTGGCCGTGCAGCAAGGGACCCATGGCCGTCAAGCACATGCACATCGACCGGACCTCCACTTCCCCGGGAATTGAAATGGACCTTGAACTCGGCACCATTGATTTCATCGGGCGGTCGCTGCCTGCGAATGGCGAACAATTTTACGACCGGGTTTACCGCTGGCTTGAGGAATACCTGAAACAACCGAAGGATCGGACCACGGTAAACATGCGGCTGGATTACATGGATACGAGCAGCAGCAAGCATTTCTACAACATTTTCGACAAACTGAGCCTGGCCAGGGAGTACGGGCGCGAAGTGCAAGTGAACTGGCACTATGAGACCGGGGACGAAGAAATGGTGGAGGCCGGCAAGGATTATCAGAGCCTCTTCCCCATGCACTTCAACTTCATTGAAGTGAACGAACTTTTCTGAACGGGCAGTCCACTTTTCCAAAACGACAAGCCCCCCGACTGAGCGTGGAGGGCTTGTGAGGAACTTCGTGGACCCGTAGGGAGTCGAACCCCAAACCTCCTGATCCGTAGTCAGGTGCTCTATCCAATTGAGCTACGAGTCCAGTACCTGCTTCCTAAGGGCGATAACCCCGAAAGCGGCCGCGAATATAATGTGAAGGACTCAATGTGGCCGGTAATACTTTAGCGCTTCAGGCATGAAAGCTTCCAGATCATGGATCCTGCGCTCATCACTGGGGTGGGTACTGAGAAGTTCCGGTGGCTTGGCCCCCCCTTGCGCCGCCATGCGCTGCCAAAATGCCGGGGCCACTCGCGGGTCATAGCCGCCCATGGCCATGAACACCAGGCCCATTTTATCCGCCTCGCTTTCTTGTTTTCGGCCATAGGCCAGCAACCCAAGTTGGCTGCCCACGCCAAAGGCCTGCAAAAACAAGTTGGATGCCGTGGATGGCTTCTCCGAAGCCAGCACTTGCAAGGTAACTCCAGCGCCCTGTGCAGCCATGGCCTGGCTCATGCGTTCGTTGCCATGGCGTGCTATGGCGTGTGCGATCTCATGGCCCATGACCAAGGCTAAACTGGCCTCGTCCTTGGTGACAGGCAATAGGCCCGCGTACACCACCACCTTGCCCCCGGGCATGCACCACGCATTCACCGTCGGGTCATCCACCACATTGAATTCCCAATGAAAGCCAGCAACACGGTCCCCGGCCCCGTTTTCGTTCAAGTAATCCGTCGCTGACCTGGACAACCGTTCACCGACCTTGCGCACCAATTGTACCCGTGGATCGCTGGCAGGCAGCGGCGGGTGGTCCTTCAGGAAGCCCTGGTATTCTGTGAGGCTCATGCCCATCATCTCACTTTCAGGGAGCAGGTTCAACTGCCGCCTGCCGGTGATCGGCACTTTCGCGCACGCAACAAGGCATGCCAATAGAACGATGGCGAAAATTCGCCTGGGCTTGTTTCGGTTCATTGAATGGCAGCGGATAACCCCCGGGCGCACAATGCTTGGCAGATCGGGCGCAACCTGGTGAAATCACCCCGTTTCACGCTGCACTTGCCTTTGTAATGCACCAACCAGGCGCACTGTTCCGCCTGGAAAGGGTCGTGGTCACAAATTTCCATCAGGCTCACAATTACGTGTTCAAATGTGTTGATATCGTCATTGTGGAGGATGATCTCCCGCGCGTCATCATCCTTGACGGCCACGTCCAGCTCATCGCAAGTACCGGTTCTTCGTTCCATCCGCACCGCCTTCATGTTCACCGGAGGCGAAGATAAGGCCACACCTAGGGTGTTGCCAACGCCGGATCCGCCAAGACCGATCTACCGAACCTCGCCAGCAGGGCACGTGCATCGCGCACCGGGATCCGCTTGCCGTTCAAATAGGCGGTTACAAAGGCGTCCTTGACGCCCAATGCAACCGTATTCCCTTTTCTGGCCACCGCCCGGCCCTCATCCAAGAAGATCCCGGTTGTGTAGCGGATCTTGTCATTGGTCGTGCGCTCGCTGTTCAAGGGAGTGATGTTGAACAACTTGTCCAGTGCTGTAGGCTTGCTGTACACGCCCACCTGTACCGTGAAGAAAAGACCTTTGACCAATTCAACCTGTTTCGCGGGGGCCGCCGATGGATCATTGTAATAGGCCGTGGCATCCGCAGTTGGCTTGAACGCAGCCAGAACGGCTTCCGCTGAACCCGGATAATTGGCAAGCACATCACCGGTGGCGGAAGCCTGCGGCAATTGCACGGTTGCCACTGCCTGGGCAGCCATCACAGGCCTGCCCGCCTGGACACCGGCAGGCAGGGCGGCCAACCTGGCCTCCTCCTGCATCGCTTGGCGCAATGGAACCCGCTTCCCGTTCATGTATGCGGCAACAAACGCATCCCGGTAGCCGCGAGCACGGACTTTGGCGCTTGCACGTGAAGCACTTTCCGCATTGGTGAACAATCCGGCGGCATAGCGTACCAGTCCATTGCCCGCACGTTCGCCGGTTACCGGTGCCATGTCACTGAACGCATCCTTGGGAAGTGCGTTCCGGAAGGCCCCCACTTGCACCTTGTACACCACACCTTCCGGCATGGGTGCATCAATGACAATGGGTTCCGCACGCGGGTTGGGTGTGGGCGAGATGGTGAATACATCTGCCATCAATGGCCCAGTAAAGGGCTTTGGTGCCGTCCCAACAGAGGGTTCAGTAACGGCCACGCGGTCCACCTGGGCCTCCATCGGTATCTCCACCAGGGGAACCGTGCGGCTCCCTTTCCGTTCCGCTGCCGCCGTAAATGCAGTATCCGACTGCTCCGCACTTCCCGCCACAACTTCACCGTGCAAGATGCCACCCTGGGTATTCGGACGTGTGCGCACCAGCAACGGCTCGGTACGCCGCTTGCCCTGTTCCAGGCCCATGATTGCCGCAGAACGATCTTCGGGCATCGACTGCATCAGTGCGGCTGCCTGGGCATCATCCGTGGAGGCCAATTGAAGCAATCGATCTGCCAACGTCCTGAGCGAATCCGACCGGTGCAAGAGCCCGTCTGCGCGTGCATCCAGCAGTGCCGCTTTCCCATTCGTGCCGGGATCCGTGCTTGCGCCCGAAGAATGCAATCCAACAGCTTCGGCTTTCAAGTCTTTGGCCAGGGACATGCTCGCCTGCGCATCCGCCTGAGCAGCCGCCGCATCACCGAGTTTCTCCATGGAGCTGCCCTTCATCAGAAAATACTTCCGCTCTTCCCCCCCTCCCATGACTTGTTTCCGTTCCTCCGAAGTGAGGTAGTAGTACTTGTCCAGGAACCCTGCGAGCCGTGTACTGTCCACGACGACGCTTCCGATCGCCCGCACCGGAACGGCGTCCACATGTGCCCTCCCTTCAAGTGCACCGGATGGCGCGGGAGGAACTACCGGGTAAACTTCTGCTTGCCCGTTCAGGGG
>CALMYC010000147.1 GCA_937873385.1 uncultured Flavobacteriales bacterium
TTCCTTTGCCAAGGCCGGTAGCCCCACTGTTCGGCATTGCCGCCTGTACCGCCTTCGGCCAAATGCAGCCGGCTGAACGGCCCTCGCGGTGCTTGGCTCAAGAAGCCGTTGTCCGGCGTGATCAGCGTGAAACCGTCCGCACGGATGTTCGGGAAAGAGTTTAACGAGGGGTAGGTCATCCGGGGGTTGATCCGCGCACGGAAGCGGTCCGAGGTGTAGAAGTCAATCGCAAGGTCCGGTACGGTCTTCAGCACTAAAGGAACCGTGCTGCCGGCACGCGCGCCGAGGTACTCGGTACTATTGATCACATCACCGCCTGGAAAGCGGTTCCAATCCTGCGCTGGGGCCATTAGCATGGCCATGCTTCCTGCCAAGGCAAGAAGAAGTTGTCTCGTTCTCATTGTCGTTCAAGGTTTGAACGACCGGACCTTTACCACACTGCGAACTTCTCGACCCGCTGCCTCCCTTTGCTTGTCAATCTCAGGAAATACATCCCGGCATTTGTGGGCTTGGCCATGCGCAACGTCGCTCTTACCCGATACGACTCGCCCACCACTCGGCCCAGGGCATCGAGCAACTCCGCCGTGAAATCAGTCCCTTCCCAATCCACTTGGATGGTTGTACCCGCCCATTGGACCTCGGGTTCATCCATTGTCTTCAAGTCCACCATGCCCAGCCCGTTGCATCCAAGTTCGAGCGGAAGCACCTCCACCCCATCGATTACGTAATAGGCGAGCCCCCCTAAAGGGTCTAGCTCCCCCATGGGTATGGCCGCCGTGAGCGAATCCGGGAAGAAATTGCCCAGTACAACGTAGGCATACGCGCTATCGGCCGTGAAGGTGCCTACCACCGTGGTCCAATCGGTCGTGTCGGTGATTGGGATCGTGGTCTTAAGTTGGGCATAATTCCTAAAAGGAAATGCCGGGCCCGTGATGCCGTACCAAGCATTGGAAGTCGTGGTAAGCAACATGCCGATGTTGTCGCAGGCCGTTCCCGCATTGATGAGCCAATAATTCCCACCATATGCCATGTTCGTGCGGAAGCGTAATTGGTAGGTACACCCGATCTGCAATGGCTGTATCAGCTGCGCACCGACATATTCCCGGTAATTGAACCCGTTATCATAGGTTCGCACGCCCACATAGGCCTCAGCCTCCCACGCATATTGGAAGGTCCAGCCGTTCTGCGGCACGTCCACCAAGGAATCAAGGCCCAGGCCCGGCGCACAGGCGTTAAAGTAATCCGGGCTGTTCAGCCAACTGTACCAGTGCAAGGGCCGCGAGCCCACGTTAAAACAGCACTGAAGCGAATCGCAATTGCCTTCGAGTTCCTCAAAGCTGGGGTTGGGCACCAGGTTGATCTGCGCTTCACAGCGCAGAATGGCAACGAACAGCAGGCAGCACAGGGCCAGCTTCTCAGCCGCCCTGCGCCACCAGCCGTTCATCGCAAGGTGTTGCATTTTCACTGAGCTTGTCGAAGTGTTCGTTCGTCGTCCGCCGCGATGCGGATCAGTCCGGTCGGTTAAATCTACAATGCACGGCGCAAGAAGCGCCTTTGCATGTCTTCCCGATCGGCTGGCCGGGAGGGGCCAGGGGGGCTGCCGCACCCTGAACTCTGAGGTTCTCGAAGGGTCAGGTTACGGCAATGCCCCGCGCTCCGGTGGAGCGCACCTATGGCTGGTCAGGTGGTGCTTGCTCCATGGTGAAGCGGATTTGAAGTTGTGGAAAACACGCCCAGCCCTGCAGCCAAGCAGCACTGAGCAGGGCTACCTTTCCAAGTTGAAAATTCAACGGCCCAACGGCCCAACGGCCCAACGACGCCCTGAGGCACTCAAAGGGCGGCTCAACGCGCAAGCCAAGCAAGGTGCTATGGAAAGTTGCGCGCTCATGATGGAACGAATGTAACGGAATTTATGTGGAACACCTGGATGGTTGATAAGTCATGCCAGCGGGACGCAGGGGCCGCTATGGATCGGAGATTTGGGTTGGCGAGACCCTGCGCGAGCAATCCGTGCGCGCTACAAGCGCGCCATGATGAACGCCCACGTTGCAAGTAGGGGCGAGTTGACGCACAGCGACCGCTGTGAGCCGGTGGTTCAACCTTGCATTACCCTGCACCGTCCTCACACAGGGGTCCGCTATTTGCCGGAAGCAATTCTTGGCGTGCGCCTGTGTGGACGGAATGAAGAAGCTGGACGTGCACAATGTGGCCGGGCTGGCGCATCGCCATGGCGGCCGGGTTGGTGCGTTAGCGCGCCAGCACTGCATTTGTTGAAATGTTGGAAACTTCATTTCCATAGCCCGGTGAACGGTTCTTCCTTTGTGCGAAAGGAATCGGCACATGAACGTCTTGTTGATCGGGGGTGGCGGAAGGGAACATGCCATGGCGTGGAAATTGGCGCAAAGTTCCATGCTGGATGAGCTGTATGTGGCCCCCGGCAATCCGGGCACCATCCGCCATGGCCGCAATGTGGACCTGAACCTGAAGGACCAGCGCGCGTTGCGGCAGCTGATCATCGACAAGCGCATCCGCATGGTGGTGGTGGGGCCTGAGGCTCCGTTGGTGGACGGCCTTCACGACCGCATCGCGGCCGACCCGCAGCTCAAGGGTGTCACAGTGATCGGCCCGAAGGCCGCGGGTGCGCAACTGGAGGGCAGCAAGGAATTCGCCAAGGAGTTCATGTTGCGCCACAACATTCCCACGGCCCAATTTCGCGCCTTTGGCCGGGAGCAGCTCAAGGAAGCCATGGAATACATAGGCCGTGCGGAAGCCCCCTACGTGATCAAGGCAAATGGGTTGGCCCAAGGCAAGGGCGTGGTGATTGCCGCAGACCGGAAAGAGGCCGAAAAGGCCCTGAACGACATGCTCGGCGGCAACAGCCTCGGTGCCGCGGCGGACCGCGTGTTGATCGAGCAGCACTTGAAAGGGGTGGAGGTTTCCGCCTTCCTGATCACCGATGGCGAAGCGTTCAAAATGCTGCCCGTGGCCAAGGATTACAAGCGCATCGGCGATGGCGATACCGGCCCGAACACCGGTGGCATGGGCGCGGTATCACCCGTGGCGTTCGCGGACAAGGACTTCATGGGCAAGGTGCATGACCGCATCGCCATGCCCACCATCCGCGGCCTGCGCAACGAAGGCATCCCCTTCCAGGGATTCCTGTTCATCGGGCTTATGAACGTGGGCGGGGAGCCTTACGTGATCGAATACAACGTGCGGCTGGGCGATCCCGAGGCACAGGCCATCCTTCCGCGCCTGCGCAGCGACCTGATGGACTTGTTCGAGGGCATTGCGACCGGCACGCTCAGTGAGCGGCATGTGGACGTGGACGACCGCACGTGCGTCACCGTGGTGCTGGCCTCCGAAGGCTATCCGGGAAACGTGGAGACCGGCAAGCACATTGTGGGTCTGGACATGGTGCAGGCGGCGCACATTTTCCAATCCGGAACTGCACTGAAAGGCGATGAATTGGTCACGGCCGGCGGGCGGGTGCTCAGCGTTACGGCATTCGGGAAGGACACGGAACATGCCATACTGAACGCATACGCCAGCGCCTCACTGATCAACTACGAAGGGAAGACACACCGCATGGACATCGGGCAGGACCTGCTCGCCAGCGGCGCGAAAGGAGCGGGGGCCACCGGCGTGAAGGCGGGGGTCAAATGAAGTCGTTGCGCTCTTTTGCGCGGCGCGTCAACACGGTCTGCGTGTACAGCCAGTATGCCATTCCGAAAAGGAGCACTGCAATGATCACCACGGGAACAGCCCAGTTCGCTGCAACCAAAACCTGGAAGGTCCATTGGGTGAAATGGCCAAGTCCGAAAAAGAAGTCCGTCATGGTGCGTTGTGCTTTGTGGAGCGGCAAATATAACTGCCCCCGCCAACGGATTGCAGCAGCCTGACCTCCCCATGCTGACACGCTTTTTCCGCCAGGACCGCATTACCGTCTTTCTCCTGGTCCCCGTGTTGGTGCTGCTGCTCTGGCCTGGGGCGGGCGCGGGTGGCAGTGGCTACCCGGCTGCCGGCGCTGCGGCAGCCGGGCAAATGGTGCATGGCATGCCCTTGTATGGGCCCGTACGGAAATTGCTGGAGGCCTCGCCGTGGGCCTCCATGGCCCTCAGCCTCGTGCTGGTACTGGGCCTGGCCCACAGCTTGAACCGCGTGGCGAATGATTCGGAACTCTACGACCGGCGCAACCACTTGCCTGTTCTGCTGCTGGTCCTGCTTTTGGCCTTGCTTCCATTCGGCCTGGTGCCGGGGCCTGCCTTCATCGGCATGTGGGCGGTGGTTCTTGCCATGGGCCGGGTGTGGACCTCCACCGGGCGCACAGGCAACCTTGCCGCGGTCTTCGATTCCGGCCTGCTCTTGGGCATTGCCAGCTGCTTCTACCTGCCCTATGCTTTTCTGATGGTGGTGGTCTGGGCTTCCCTCGCGGTCACCCGCCCTCCCAATTGGCGGGAATACATACTGCCGCCCATGGGCATGGCCGCCATGCTGGTGCTGTGCTGGGGCGCGGTGCACTTCTTGGCCCCCGGGGCCTGGAACCCGGTGGCCTCCTTGCACCGGCCGGCGGACGCGCCGGGACCCCGGGCCGTGCATTGGATGTACGGGGTGGTGCTTGCGGCCGTGCTCATTGCCTTGTCCATCAGCGTGATCCTCTCCTTCGCGTCAGTCTATGCGCGAAGTGTGACGCGGGTAAAGAACATCCGTGCCGCGTTCCTCGCCTTCACCTTCGCATTGGGCTTGATGGCGATCTTCGCCTGGCTGTTGGACGGGCGCATCCCGCCGGTGCTATTGGCCGCTCCAGGTGCATTGCTCCTCACCTACCCGCTGCTTCCCGTGCGCAATTCCCTGTGGAACGAAGCGGCAACATGGGGCCTGCTGCTGCTGGCTTGCTGGGCCCGGTGGGCAGGGTGACCTACCTTTGCGGCTCCATCGCGGCAAGTCCGCCCAAGTCAATTCCCCATGAAGTTCGGCGTGGTCACCTTCCCCGGTTCCAATTGCGATGATGACATGGCCTTGGCCGTGGAGTCCATCACCCAGCAGCCCGTGGAGCGCCTTTGGCACAAGGAACACGACTTGCGCGGTTGCGACCTGGTGCTGCTTCCGGGTGGTTTTTCATACGGCGACTACCTGCGCAGCGGCGCCATCGCCCGCTTTTCGCCCATCATGCAGGAAGTGGCCCGGCATGCGGCGAAGGGCGGCTTGGTGTTCGGCGTCTGCAATGGCTTCCAGGTGCTTTGTGAGGCGGGGTTGCTGCCCGGTGCCCTGCTGCGCAACGAGGGCCGCAAGTTCATTTGCAGGAATACGTGGGTGCGTCCGGCCGCATTGAACACCCCGATCACGGCAGGGCTCAGGGACAAACCCCTGCGCATACCGATCGCCCATGGCGAGGGCCGCTACTACGCGGACAGCGCAACGCTAAAGGCGCTGAACGACGGGGACCAAGTGCTTTTCCACTACTGTGACGCTGAAGGCAAGCTGAAGGAAGAGGCCAATCCCAACGGAAGCGTGGAGAACATCGCCGGCGTGTGCAATGCCGGAAGGAACGTGTTCGGCATGATGCCCCACCCGGAGCGGGCCATGGACGAACGCCTTGGCAACACCGACGGCAAAGCGTTATTCCATTCGCTGCTTCAGGCCGCCTTGGTTTGAAACCCCCACCGGCCGGAACAAGGCCGGGAGGCGCATGTTGCGCAACGGCGACACCTGCAACCTGTCGTTTGACCCATCCGCGCCCTTCCATCCGGCGAATTCCATGCCCGCACTTGGAACAGCTTTGAGATGCAGGCCGATACCGGCAAAACATTCCATTTCCCGCTTCTCATCGGTGAATGGAAGATCCTCCACCACCACTTGACCGGAACCCCGTGGTTCCACGGTCAAGGTGAGCTTCCGGACATCCTTGCCCGTGTATTCCGCGAGTTGTTGAAGGAGGTTGCGGTTCCTGCCCTGAATGTGTGCAAGGAGGTCGGAATAGGTTGCCTGCGGGTCCGGGGCTTCCATGCGTTCCTGCCAAATGGCCTGGTCTTCAGCCATGGCCTGCCGATGGCACGCGAACAATGAATCAGCCAGGATCTTCGCACGGTCCGGTGCCAAGGCGGTGGCCATCAGGGCGGAGATCCGCGCCAGGAACAGATCGCGCAAGCCTGGATCCGCCAGGAGCTGCGGAAGGAACGGCGTTTCCGGCACAGCGCCGGAACACATGCGCTGCACGGTTCGTTCTTCCGGTGGCGCCCATTGGTCCATGTCATACATCACCCAGCGCCATCGTCCCGGCGCACTTCGGTTCCGCCAGCAACGCACGTTGAGCTCATGGTCGGCACGGCCGGTCCAAAGGTCATAGCAGGCCAATTCCACCAGGCTTCCCGGGTCCAGCATCATGGCCAGGCTGTCCAAAGGACTGCCCCCGGCGATGGCACGCACCATGTTCAGGTATGCTTTGGCGCTTCCGCTCACTGCCCTTGCGCCGGGGCCTTCAATGATCGTTGCGGAGTTGCCGCCATTCAGGCTGCGCACCCAATCCTTGCCTTTTGCAGGCATGGCGCGGTACAATCCCTGGTCCTGCCCGTTCAGGAACAGGTGAACGGGAAAACCGGGTTGCACGTCCACCCTGCCGCCGCACCGTTTCGCCACGGCCTCCATGAACGTATTCCGGAGAAACGCATGCGGGGTGGCGTCTGCCCGCAGGATGACCTCGCTCCATGCATTGCCGTCGGACAAGCGGATCGGCGAGCTGCTGGTGAACCGGTCGCGGGCCAGGAGCTTGAAATTGCGCTTGGGGAGGCTGCGCGACCCGTTGCCGGAGATGGCCATGCCCACGGGGCTTACCTGGCCATTGCGCTGCAACACGGCTTGCCTTTGCCATGCACGGCCTTTGCGCGCATGGTTCCCCGATGGCACATCGCCGATGCCGTTGGGCCCCGTGAGATCACCCGGTGCAATGGCCAATGCCCAGGCCGGATCAGGGATTGCGGTTGTGATCACGGCCGCGGTGCTCGGAATGGCATCAGGCGCAAAGCAGCGCGCCTTCACCACGGTGCCCGCGCCCACGGGGAGCGGATCCATGTAGGTCATGGACCGTTCATTCGGCATGGTACCATCCAATGTGTAGCGGATGG
>CALMYC010000148.1 GCA_937873385.1 uncultured Flavobacteriales bacterium
CGGCCGGATGAGCTTGGCTTGTCCCCCGCGTAGTTCCTTGCGGTGGAGCAGGATGTGGTAGAGGCCCGGCGACAGGGCGGCCACATCGATGCTTCCATCAGTGGCGGCGGTGCCGGATGTCTGCATCACTTCGCGCCCGAAAAGGTCCATCACCTGCACGTGGCGTACCGAGAAAGGCGCACGGTAGTTCACCACGGACGATGCAGGTACGGGGAACACTTGCACCTTTTCATTGGGTGCCCGGTCGAAAATGGCGGCAACGGGGTCCACGATGATGAACTGCCACATCATTTGATCGATGTGCATGAGGTTGTGGCAATGGTACATCAACGGCCAATCGCCTGTGGTGTACTCGTTGAAGCGCATGATGGTGCGCACGGTATCACCCACGTCCACGTTCACCACGGACTTCGGGCCGCTTTCCCACGCGGGCGGCGGCACACCGTTGCGGTCCAGTACGTAGAACGAGCCGCCGTGCATGGTCATGGGGTGGGCCATGTTGGAATGGTTGATCCAGGTCCAGATCTCGGTGGCGCCGAGCAGGATCGTGTCATTGATCACGTTCATGTTCCACGTGGTGCCGTTGATCTTGAAGTTGCCCATGCCGTTCACCATGCCCATGCCGGTGATCTCCTTCACGCGGGTGCGCGTGGCGGAACTTTCAGGATAGGGCTGCACGTCCGCCAATGCGGCGGGGATGGCGTTGATCGGGTCCGCGGTGGGGGCAACGATGCGGATGCGCAGGATCGGGAAGTCGATGCCGTTGAGGCCGCTGCTTTCCCAAAGGATGTTGTTGGAGCCGGGAACCGTTTGCGGCAATTCGCTGCCGTAGCTCATCAGCAACAGGCTGTCACCTTCCATACCGGTGAGGTCCAGGAGCAGTTCGGCGCGTTCACCACTGCCGAGCACAAGCCTTGACATTTCCGCAGGAGCCGGGAGCAGGCCACCGTCACCTCCGATCACATGGAAGGGGAAGCCGCCCTCGAAACCGAAGGGATAGTAGCGCGCGGTGGATGCGTTGGCCAGCCGAATGCGCACCACTTGCGCGGGGCATGCCAAGTACGGGTGGGGCGTTCCGTTCACCAGGATGGAATCCCCGTAAGGAGCGAAGAGCAATTGGCCGCCCGGTGAAAACCGCTTGTCCTGGACCACCACGGGGAAATCGTCCACGCCCCACGTGCGCGGCAAGGGCAACTGGGCTTCTTCATCATCCTGTACCACGATCAATCCGGCTGCGCCCTTGTTCACCTGCTGCCCAATGAGGCCCATGGTGTGGGGGTGGTACACGTACACGCTGGCCTTGTCGATCACCTTGAACTTCACGTCCCAACTGTCACCGGGCATGAGCATGCGCGGCGGGCTTCCGTCGAACTCGGGCGGCACTTCCATGCCGTTCCAGTGCATGCCGCTGACCTCGGCGAGCTGGTTCACGATGTGGAAGCGGGCGGTATCGCCTCTGTGCAGCAACAGGGCAGGACCGAGGAAGGGGGCGCTGATGCCGAATGTGTTGGTGACCACCCCCGGATAGAATTCATGCGTGCTTTCATCCAGTACCAGCTGGAAGGTATCCTGCTCAATGAGCGGCGGAATGGCCAAGGGATTTTGCGCGTGGGCAGTGGAGATTGCAAAGAGGAGACTGGCCACGGTGATGGGGTGCAGGAGCTGCATCGGCGGTGATTTGGTCGATCAAGCTTTCGAAATCCGCGAAAACATGGCCTGACGGAAGTCATGCGTCCTGCACTCGGCTTCCTGAATACCTAGCCAGGTCGGACTTGCCTCATAAGGAAGCGGTCCTGAGCGTGCGCCACAGCGCGAATGCAATACAAGTCTTCCCTTAACGGAGCGAACGGCACACCCGTACCTTGGCCACCCTTCCGGCATTCGGGCAAGCACTCGCATGGAACCAAAGAAGAAGATCCCCGATCTGCGCACGGTCGCGGTTACGCGATACATCACTCCACTGCGTGAAGGAGGCTCGCTGCCGGCCTTGGCGGAGGCGGATGATGGCTTCAAGTACGTCCTCAAGTTCCGCGGCACGGGCCATGGCCCCAAGGCGCTGATCTCCGAATTGATCGGAGGCGAAGTGGCACGTGCCTTGGGCCTTCGCGTGCCTGAGCTGGTGTTTGCCGAACTCGATGAAGCCTTTGGCCGCACCGAGGGTGATGAGGAGATCCAGGACCTGCTCAAGGCCAGCCGGGGCTTGAACCTGGGGCTGCATTTCCTGGCCGGCGCCATCACCTTCGATCCCGCCGTTACCACCGTGGACCCGCTGCTGGCCTCACGGATCGTGTGGATGGATGCGCTGCTCACCAACATCGACCGCACCGTGAAGAACACCAATATGCTCATCTGGCGGAAGGAGCTCTGGCTGATCGACCATGGCTCCTGCCTGTACTTCCAGCACAGTTGGGACCACTGGAAAGAGCACGCCAAGGGACCGTTCCCCTTGATCAAGGACCACGTGCTTTTGCCGCAGGCATCGGCTCTTGCCGAAGTGGATGCGGAATGCAGGAACCGCCTGGTCCCCGATTTGCTCAAGCGCATCGTGGACCTGGTGCCGGATGCTTGGTTGCAGTGGGAAGGCATGGAACAAGGACCGGCGGAAATACGCGCCGTTTATCTGGATTTTCTCAACATGCGCGCCGCGCATTCCCATGTCTTCCTCAACGAAGCACAACATGCCCGGCAAGCACTTGTATGAGTACGCGGTGATACGGGTATTTCCCGTCCTGGAGCGCGAGGAGTTCCTCAACGTGGGCATCATCGTGTTCAGCAAACGCACGGGCTACATCAGCGTTCGCACTGTGCTGGATGAAAGCCGCTTGCGTGCATTCCGTTGCGAAGTGGACCTGGAGCAGCTCACACAGAACTTGGATTCGTTCCAACGGATCGCACGGGGAGATCTCTCCGCTGGCCCCATCGCGCAGTTGGAGCCAGCCGGGCGGTTCCGCTGGCTTACGGCGGTGCGGAGTACGGCGCTTCAAACTTCGCGCCCGCACACCGGCTTGAGCGAAGACCTGGAGGCTACCACGGAGCGGCTGTTCCAGGAACTGGTGCTGTGACCGCTGCCCGCCGGTGACCGACTCCGGCAAGAAGCTCACCGCACCAGCGTAATGAACCCGTTGCGCACCATGTCTGCGTTGGGGTTGCACGGGTCGCGCATTTTCATGTGGTACACGTACACCCCCATGGGCAGGTTTCCGCCGTCCCACTTCTCATCCGGGTTGTTGGTGGCCCAAAGGTTTGCGCCCCACCGGTCAAAGATCTGCAGTTGGTAGTCCAGGTTTGGGATGTCCAAGTGGCCCGGCCATGTGTCGTTGATCCCGTCGTTGTTAGGGGTGAAGGCGTTCGGCAGGAACGCCGTTGGCGGGGTGCGCACGTCGATGTGTACGGAGGCCGTGTCATCGCAGTGGTCCGGACGGGTGGAATAGAAGGTGAAATCGTATTCGTTGTAATAGTGGAGGTCCAGCTGATAGGTGCCATGGCATTTGTTGAGAAGCAGCCTTTCATTGGCAAAGAACGCGCAGGAGTCGGCGTTGCTGTTGAACTTCACTTCGATGCCGGGGGAGCAGGGCAGTTGTTCGGCGGTGAAATCCGCGGGAAACCTGGGGACCACGTACACGCTGTCGATGAGCGGGGCGCTTCCGCAGGCCAAGGAGTCATAGCCTTGGAGGGTAACGTGCTGCCACCCTGAACGATCAAAGGAGATGGTGGGAAACTCCGCATCACTGGCGCCATTGGTTCCCCAGTGCCAAGCCAGTGAATCGGCGGTGGAGCTGATGAGGATGCCCAGCCCCGGGGCGCGCTGGCAGAGCGTGTCCGGTACGGTAAAGGCCACCGATGGGGGCTGCAACATGGTGAGTGTGATGTCCGCGTCTGAGGTGCAGCCGATGGAGGTGTCCGTGGCGGTGACATGCACCAGGCCTGCCAAGCCGATGGGGACTTGGAAGGAGGGCGTGGTGTCGCCGGTGCTCCAGATCCAGATATCGGGCTGGAAGCCCCACCAATTGTCAGCGGAAAGGGTGGGCGGGTTGGCGGGGCAATATGTGGCTTGGCCGCCGATGGTAATGGCCGGGTAGCCCAGCTCGGCAAAGATCCACGACGGGCATGTGCCGCCGTTCACCACTACCGTGTATTGCCCAGGCCCCATCCCCGTGCGGGTGGTGTTTGTGATCGTTGGGTCGTCCACCCATTCCCACGTGTATGGCCCGGGGTTCACTGTGAAGGTCAACGTGCCGTCGTCCAGGCCTGCGCAAGTGATGTTGGTCGTAGTGATGGTGCCCAATGGCGCAACCACGGGCGGCACCACCACGGTATCGATCTGGCTGAAGCAGCCACTGGTATCCGTGACGAACACCGAATAGGGTCCTGCGGCCAGCCCGGTGGCGATGGAATCCTGCAAAGCCGGGTTTTGCTGCCAGAAGTAGGTGTACAGGCCCGGTGTATTGGGCACCACGGCGATGGAGCCGTCCAGGTCGTCCGGGCAGGTGGGTGAAGTGACCACCACGGAAACGTTGCAGGGAACCTGCGCGTGGGTTGCAACGGCCAATCCCGTCAGGCAGACAAGCAGCGAGGTGCGCATGGAAGGTGCAAATGTCGGGCTTTGGCACTAAACAGGGGGCCGCCTCCCGTCAGAGCCCTTTTGGCGACCACAAACTACTTCCCCCCGTCCTTCACCACTTCCGGCATTTTTGCCTTGAATTTTTCGAAGCGGGGAACGGAAACGCCACGGATGTATGGATTGTTCGGATTGTTTTCGGCGTAGTTCTGGTGATATTCCTCGGCTTTCCAGAATTTCACGAAGGGAACCACCTCGGTGACGATGGGCGCAGGGTACTGGCCGGATGCATCGAGCTGCTTGATGTACGCTCCGATGAACGCCTGCTGTTCGGGTGTGTCATAGAATGCGATGGAGCGGTATTGCGGGCCTGCGTCCGGCCCTTGGCGGCTTGGCGTGGTGGGGTCCTGGCTGGCAAAGAAGACCTTCACCAAGGTCTCGAAGCTGACTTCCTTCGGATCGTAGTACACCTCCACGGCTTCGGCATGGCCCGTGTTGCCGGCGCTCACTTGTTCATAGGTGGGGTTGGGTTCCTTCCCGCCGGAATAGCCGTTGATCACGGCCTTCACGCCATTCACGCTCTGGAAGATCTCCTCGGAGCACCAGAAGCATCCTTCGGCGAAGTGGGCCACGCTGAGGCCGGTGAGGTTCTGCTGGTCCATGGGTTGTTGGGGAAGTTCCGTTTCGGAATTGTTCATTGCATGGCCGCAGGAAGCCAGCAACAGGAAAGGGAGGAATGAAGCGCAAAGGTGCATTGAGCAGCACCCAAAGGTAAAGCGTCGCACCGGGAGGCGGGCTTCGGGCCAACAGCCTTTAACGCTTCGGCAATTCCCGGTGTGCTCAGGTGTGGCGCGCCTTGTTGAACTTCTTTTTGTCCGCCTTGAAGTCACGCCGGCCGGTTCCACCACTGCCGTCGCCTTCGTCCACACGGATCTTGCGGCCCTTGTAGTTGGCGGCCTTGAAGTGACCGATCGCCTCATCGAAGTAATTTGCGTCAATGTCGATGAAGCTGAACATGTCCTTCATGAGGATGCGGCCGAATTGCTGGCCGGTGAGCCCAGTGATGCCGCAGAGGTATCCGAGCATTTTGCCTTTGTCCATGCCGTCCGCGGTCCCCAGGTTGATGAACATGGAGCGCACGGGGCCGTCGGGTGCCCGGCCGAACTCGGTCTTCTCCTTGCGTTCGCGCGGATTGTGGTCCTTGCGGGCCAGGTCCACGTTCAGGTCGCGCGCGTCCTTGTACTGCTTGATGAACCGGTTGAACTCGAGGGAGACCACGCGCTTGATGAGGTCCTCACGGCTCAGGTCGGCGAGGTCGAGTTCCACGGCATCGAGGAAGCGTGCGATACCGGCCTCGTCCACCTTGACGTTCTTGATCTTGCCGATCAAGGTGAGCAATTGGCGTTCGCAGATCTCTGCGCCGTCCGGCACCCGGGTGTAGGTGAAGTGCACCTTGAGCTGGCGTTCCAGGTTGCGGATCTTGAACACGTCCCTGCTGCCGATGATGCTGAGCGAAATGCCGCTCTTGCCCGCACGGCCGGTGCGGCCGCTGCGGTGGGTGTAGCTCTCCACCTCACCGGGCAGGTCGAAGTGGATCACATGGCTTACGTTGCTTACGTCGATGCCGCGAGCGGCGACGTCGGTGGCGATGAGCATTTGCAGGTTCTTGCCGCGGTAGCGCTCCATGACGCGGTCGCGCTGCTGCTGGCTGAGGTCGCCGTGGATGGCATCGGCGTTGTAGCCGTCGCGCGTGAGGTTCTCGGCCAGCTCCTGCGTGTCCTGCTTGGTGCGGCAGAAGACGATGGCGAACATGTCCGGGTCGGCGTCCACGAAGCGTTTCAGGGCGATGTAGCGGTCGCGGGCCATCACCACGGTGTATTGGTGGTTGATGGAGGCGTTGGCCTTGTTGCCGCCGCCCAGGCTCACTTCCTGCGCCTCGCGCATGTAGTTCTTGGCGATGCGGCGCACGTCTTGGCTCATCGTGGCGCTGAACAGCCAGGTTCGTTTTTCCTTCGGCGTGCGGTCCAGGATGGTGGTGAGGTCTTCCTGGAAGCCCATGTTGAGCATCTCGTCGGCCTCGTCGAGCACGGCCACACGCACGTGCCCCAGGTCAACGGCCCCGCGCTCCAGCAGGTCGATCAAGCGGCCCGGGGTGGCCACCACCACGTTGGCCCCGCGCTGGATGCCGCGGATCTGCTCACGGATGTTGGCGCCACCGTACACCGGCACCACCTTGATGCCGGGCAGGTGCTTGGCAAAGTGCTCGATGTCCTTGGTGATCTGCACGCAAAGTTCACGCGTGGGCGCCAGTACAAGGGCTTGCACCAGCTTCTGGTCCTTGTCGATCAGTTCCAGCAAGGGGATCCCGAATGCGGCGGTCTTGCCCGTTCCGGTCTGGGCGAGGGCTACCATGTCGCCCTCGCCGGTTAGCAGCAAGGGGATTGTTTTTTCCTGGACAGGCGTGGGGGTCTCGAAGCCGAGGTCGGCAAGGGCACGCAGTATTTCGGCCCGGATGCCGAGCGATTCAAAGGAGGACATGAGGGAAATTGAGGGGGGAAACCCGGTCCGGTCGCGGAAATGGGGGTGCAAATGTAAGGTTTTGGAAATGAACGGGGTTAGCGAGCGAACGCTGGGGTGAGGGATGGCGCGCAGTAGGGGCGAGCAACGGCTCGAAGTAGGGACGAGCCGCAGCTCGCCCCTACTTTCGCGGCGATGTACCTGCTTTCCGCCAATGGCACGCTCCGCACCATCCTCATTCTGCTCATCATCTGGCAGTTGCTGCGACTATGGATGCGCCTGCAACAGCGCGGGGGCGGAACGCAATCCGGAAGCACTGCAAGCCAACAGCGCCCCAAGGGCGATGTCCGCATCGAGCAACTGAAGGATATCAAGCACGGCGGCCCCCCCTTGGATGCGGAGGATGCCGAATTCGAGGAGATCAAATAGACCCAACAGGAAGGAATGAGATCGATCCATTGGAAGAGCTTGCTGCCCTACGTGGTGGCCGTGGCCGCGTTCTTCGTGCTCACCTTGGGCTACTTCAGCCCATTGTTGGACGGCAAGCGCCTGGTGCAGGGCGATGTGGTGCACTACACCGGCATGGCCCAGGAAATGCAGGAGCATCGTGCGGCCTTCAACGGGGAGGAGCCGTTGTGGACGGGCAGCATGTTCGGCGGCATGCCGGGGTACCAGATCGGCGTGGTGTGGCCGGACAATGCGCTTTCATGGTTGGACAAGGTCTTCACCGGGTTCCTGCCACGCCCGGCCTCGTTCCTCTTTCTCTACATGGCGGGCATGTTCATCCTGCTGCTTTGCCTGCGCACCAAGCCGTGGCTGGCGCTGGTAGGGGCGGTCGCCTACGGATTCTCATCCTATTTTCTGATCATCATCCAGGCAGGGCACAACAGCAAGGCCATGGCCGTGGGCTATATGCCCATGGTGCTGGGCGGGCTCTACGTCCTTTTCAATGGCAGGAAACTGTTGGGCGCGGCGCTGTTCGCCCTTTTCCTTGCGCTGGAAGTGCATGCCAACCACGTGCAGATCGCCTACTACATGGGGTTGTTGCTGGTGCTGTATGCATTGGCCGAGTCCTGGCGCGCGGTGCGGGAGAAGCACATGGCCGACTTCGCCGGGCGCAGTGCGTTGGCGTTGGCCGGGGTTGCGCTCACCTTGCTGTGCAACTTGGGCCTCTTGTGGAGCACTTGGGAGTACGGCAAGTACACCACGCGGGGCAAAAGCGAGCTCACCATGAATGCGCAAGGCGAGCCCGACCATGACAACAAGACCGGCGGCCTGAACCGGGACTACGTGACCCATTGGAGCTACGGCAAGCAGGAAAGCCTTTCGCTGCTGGTGCCCGACATCAAGGGCGGCGCGAGCGGCTCCATGCTGCAGAGCCGCGAGGACCTCGACAAGATCAGCGACCCGGCATTCCGGAAGGAAGTGCTGGACAAGTACCAGGCCGGCGGCTATGTGAACAATTATTGGGGCGACCAGGACTTCACCAGCGGGCCGGTGTACCTGGGCATCATTGTGGTGTTGATGATGCTGTTGCTGCTGGTGCAGGCTGAGGCAAAGGCGCGCTGGTGGATGCTGTGCGGCATACCGCTCGTGATCATCATGGCGCAGATCGGCAGCCCGGTGGTGGTGGGCCTGCTGTTGATCGCCTACTTGCTGGCGGGCCTTGTGCTTTGGAAGGACACCTTGGCCTATGCGCTTTACGCTGCCTTCTTTCTCACCCTGCTGCTTAGCTGGGGCCACAACTTCATGCCGCTCACCGATTTCTTCCTGGACCACCTGCCGGGCTACAACAAATTCCGCGCGGTCACCATCATCCTCGTGATCGTGGAGTTGGCCGTGCCGGTGCTGGCCGTGCTGTACCTGGGCCGTTTGCCGGAACAGGGCAAATGGGACAAGCCGATGGAGCAGCGCTTCCTGATCACCACCGGTGTGCTGGCCGTCATTTTGCTCCTCATGGCCCTTGTGCCCGGCAGCCTGTTCGACTTCTTCGGCGAAAACGAGAAGGCGCAGCTCAGCGCGCAGGTCGCCGGTGCCAAGGAGCCGGGCGCGGTCCAGGCCTATATCGATGGCCTGAAGCAATGGCGCATAGGCGTGTTGAGCGTGGATGCCTGGCGCAGCTTCGCATTCCTGGTGGCCGGGGCGGCGCTGCTCTTTGCATACGGCCGGCAAAAGATCGGGCAAACCGCACTGCTGGCGGGCATCGGCCTGCTGGTGCTCATCGACCTTTGGAGCGTGGACCGCCGCTACCTGAACAACGACCGCGACGACAAGGGTCGCTACATCTCCTGGGAGGACCAGTCCAGCAATGCGATGCCGTTCAAGCCACAACCCGTGGACATGGCCATCATGCAGGCGGAATCCAATGCCGCCACGGATGCCGACTACGAGCAGGCCCTCACCCGGTTGAAGGCGGACAAGAGCAAGCGCAGCGGCACGCAGCGCCTGGTGAGCAAGGAGGAAGAGGCCATCACGCGCTTCGGCAGCCTGCGCCGCACCACCGATTTCCGCGTGCTCGGCCTGCGGAACACCTTTCAGGACACCCGCGTGAGCTACTTCCACAAGAGCCTCGGCGGCTACCATGGTGCCAAGCTCAAACGCTACCAGGAGCTGATCGACTTCCAGATCGCCCCGGAGATCAACAGCCTGATCACCGTGCTGCAGCACGAACCCACGCAGTTGCGCATCGATAGTGCACTGGCAAAGCTCCCGGTGCTGAACATGCTCAACACCAAATACATCATCTACGCGGACGACCAGGCGCCCTTGCTGAACCGACATGCCTTGGGTTCTGCGTGGTTCGTGGATGAGGTGCGTGAAGTGAAGAACGCAGACGAGGAGATCACCACCTTGGGCAAGATCGATCCCAAGCACACGGCGTTGGTGGATGCGCGCTACTATGCCGAAGTGGCGAAAGCCGCCCGGCCCGACAGCACCGCCAGCGTGAAGCTCAACGGCTACAGGTCGAACGACCTCACCTACACGGTGAAAAGCGCCAGCGGCGGTGTGGTGGTGTTCAGCGAGATCTGGTACGGCCCCGATTGGGTGGCGGAGATCGACGGCAAACCAGCGCCCTACGTGCGTGCCGATTACGTGTTGCGCGCCATGCAGGTGCCTGCGGGTGAGCACACCGTGCGCTTCCACATCGCGAGCAAACCATTCAACGTGGGTGGCCGCATTGCCTCCATCAGCTCCTTCGTCCTGCTGGCGCTGGTATTGTTGGCCTTGGGTCTGGAGTGGAAGGGGGCGCGGGCAGAGGTTGAAAAGAGCAAGTAGTTGTCCGTTGTTGGTTGTCAGGCTTGGCGGCGACACACCTCCACAATCTGGCAACTGACAACTGACAGCAGGTCCGGGACACAGCCCACCCAAACCATGAAACGCGTCCTCATCATCACCTACTACTGGCCGCCCAATGGGGGGGCGGGCGTATACCGCTGGCTGAAGCTGAGCAAGCTGTTGCCCGGGCATGGCTGGCAACCGGTGATCTTCACGCCGGAAAATCCCGAACTGGTGGCGGACGATCCGGGATTGTTGAAGGATGTGCGCAGCGATATCGAAGTGGTGAAGCGGCCCATCACCGAGCCTTTCAACCTGTACAAACGCTTCACTGGCCGAAGCACGAAGGAAAGGGTTCAAGTGGGCTTTTTGAACGAGAAGAAGCAGGGCGGTTGGAAAGAGGATTTCGCGCTGTGGGTGCGCAGCAACTTCTTCATTCCCGACGCCCGCGTCTGGTGGGTGCGCCCCTCGGTGAAGTTCCTGAAGGACTATCTGAAGCAGAACCCGGTGGATGCGATCATCACCACCGGTCCGCCGCACAGCATGCACATGATCGGCCTTGGGCTGAAACGGGCCTTGGGCGTAAAGTGGATCGCTGACTTCCGCGATCCGTGGACTGATATTGACTTCTATGCGCAACTGAAGTTGACCGGCAGGGCGGATGCAAAGCACAAGCGATTGGAAGGGGAGGTGCTGCGCGAGGCGGACCTGGTGCTCTGTGTAAGCTGGCACTGGGCGGATGACTTGAAGAAGCTTGGTGCCAAGCGGGTTGAGGTGATCACCAACGGCTATGATCCCGATGACCTGCCCACACCGCCGGAACCCGTGGATGAGGGCTATAGCCTGGTGCACATCGGCTCGCTTTCCCCGTCGCGCAACGCGCCGGAATTGTGGAAGGCACTGAAGAAGCTCTGCGATGAAGACCCGGCTTTCGCGGCCCGGTTCAAGCTCCGGTTCGTAGGTCCCGTGGACCACACCATTGCCGAAAACGTTGCGGAAGCCGGGCTCGGCGCGCACCTGGAACGAACCGGCCGCATAACGCACAAGGAAGCCATGCGCCACATGCAAGGCGCACGGGTGTTGCTTTTGCTTGTGAACGACACGCCGAACCTGATGGGCATACTGCCGGGTAAACTCTTTGAATACGTCAGCACCGGAAGGCCGGTCCTTGGGGTGGGCCCGGTGGAAGGCGATGTTTCACGCGTGCTGGACCAAGCACCCCACGCGGTGATCGACCGCCCCGGCCTGATGGAGCAGCGGGAGCGGATCAAGGCGATGTTCACCGCGCCCCCGGCGGAGCCCGATCCGCGGTGGTCGCGTGCGGCCACGTGCAGGCAGGTGGTGGAAGCATTGGACAAACTTTGACGGGGGCATTGCGCATCTTGCGGACCCAATGGGCATCGTAGCACGCCAAGCCACCTGGAACACATTGCTCACATTGGTGGGCATGGGCCTGGGCTTCGTCAACATGGCGCTGCTCTTTCCCCGGCTGCTCACCCCGGATGAGTTCGGCCTTACACGCCTGTTGGTGAGCATAGCCGTTGTAGGGGCACAAGTGGCGCACCTCGGCGGCGAGGCCACTGTGATCCGCTACTTCCCCTACTTCCGTGACAAGGCCAACAGCCACCGCGGACTCTTCGGATTGATCTTGGGCGTGGCTACGTTGGGCGCCTTCATCGCCGTGCTGGTGCTGGCACTCTTCCATGGCCGCTTTGTGCAGTGGTTCAGTGACAGCAGTGGCCTCTATGCGCGCTTCGGCCTGTTCGTGCTGCCATTGGTGGTCGCGGAGGTGTACCTGTTGGTGCTGCGGGGATTCAGCCGGGCCGTTCACCGCAGCATCGCCCCCGTGTTTGCCCGCGAATTCCTGCTGCGCTTGCTGCAAACCCTGCTCATTGCCGCGTATGGCATGTGGAGCATGTCCTTCACGGTCTTCCTGGTCCTGTACGTGGGCACCTTCGTCCTTACCACGGCCATCCTGCTGTTCGACCTGTGGCGGGCCGGGGAATTCCGCTTGGGCCTGGGCCGCATGCGCGTGGGCAGGCGCATGCGGAAGAGCATGGCGCGCTACAGCCTCTTCACCTTTGGCAGCGGGCTGGCGAGCATCGCAGTGGGCAACATCGACCAAGTGATGGTGGGCGCGATGCTGCATGACGGGCTTTCCTACGTGGCCTATTACGCCGTCGCGATGTTCCTGGCCAGCGTGATCATGATCCCGGCCCGTGCGCTGATGCAACCCGTGATCCCCCTTTTGGCGGAGGCTTGGAGGAAGCGGGACCACGGCAAGATCCAGATGCTATACCACCGCACGGCCAGCATCCAGCTGGTGGTGGCCGCCTTCATCCTGCTTTGCCTCTGGATCAACCTGGATGCGCTGTTCAGCTTCCTGAAACCGGAATACGCCATCGGCAAGCCGGTGCTGTTGATCCTGGGCATCACCAATGTGCTGAACTTGTCCACCGGCCTGAGCGGCGGCATCGTTAGCACCTCGCGCAGCTACTGGTTCGATGCGGTGAGCGGCTTTGTCCTCCTTGCCTTGAACGTGGTCCTGGATTTCCTGTTCCTGCGCTGGTTCGGGCTGGTGGGCGTGGCCTGGAGCACCCTGGTCACCGTGGTGGTGGTCACGGGATGGCGGTTGCTGTTCCTCCAAAAACGGTTCGGACTGTGGCCTTACGACAGGAAGAGCGTGCTCGCCTTTGCGGTGGGTGCGGCCATGGTGGCGGCGTTCAGCGTGGTGCCGCACGTCGGCGCACCAGGGCTGGACCTGCTGTGGCGCTCTGCGCTCCTCACAGGCATCTACTGGCCGGTGGTGCACGTGCTTCGGATCGCGCCGGAACTGGGTGCGCAGGCCAGTAAGCTTTACCGCCAATTCAGGCAACTGGCCACCGGTGTGTGATGGACGGACGATCACTGAAAGTGCTGTGGACGAAGGTGCGGAGGGAATCCCGCACGCGTGGCAGCGCCGGGCTGGACGGATTGCTGTTCGCATTGCACTTTGCCCCTGCGTTGCCCAGTGCCGTGAAAGACCCTGCACCGTTCCTCCTCTACACCTGCGAAATGCTCCCGGCCCGCGCGGGCCGCATGGCCAAGTGGGTGGCACGCCTTTCCGGCGAGCGCATCGTGCTGCTCTGCCACCGCGACGGCTTCATCCCCGCCTTTGCGAGCGAAGGCTTCGGACACGTGCTGTTGTACCGCAACGCATGGCACCTGCGCCGGATCCTCAGGGCGCTGCCCAAGCCAAAGCTGGTTCATGGCTTCGCCCCCAAAAGCAAATACCCCGACGTGGCCCGCCGCGCACTCCAACCCCGGGGAGTGCCCTACATCCACGATCTGCAGGACACGCTGGTGGTGTACTACGGCACCGACGTGAAGCCCCGTTGGCTGCGTGAGGAACTGCCCCACGAACGCGCCTGCATGGCCGAAGCCAATGGCCTCATTGCCCATAGCCTGGAGCCGAATGAAGGATTCCGCCGCTACGGCATTGCACGCAAGGACCGCCCGCCCACGCTCTTCTTCCCGCTCTACTGCGTCGATGATGCCTTCGTGGACAACGTGCCCAAGGTCAGCGATACGGAGATCCATTTGGTCTATGCCGGCGGTGTGGCCGGTTCCCACCGCGATCCGCGGCACTACGGCAACATCCAGTTCTTCGGGCTCATCGAAACGCTGACCAAGCAGGGCCTGCACTTCCACATCTACCCGAGCCCCACCAACATCCGCGCGGATGTGGAGGAGTACGAGGCACGCTCACGCACCAACCCGCGATTTCACTTCCATGCCCCGGTGCCGCAGGACAAGCTGGCGGGGGAGTTGGCGCGGTATCATTTTGGCATCCATCTCGGGTTTATAAATGATTCTGAGCACAGGCAATCGACAGCCAAATACAAGCTTTGTACGACGCTGAAGATCTTCAACTTTATGGAAGCAGGGTTGCCGGTGCTATCCTCCGACAACCTCGATTTTCAGGCTTGGATCGTGACCCGCTATGGCGGCGGGCTCAAACTGAAGCGCGAGGACGTCGGGGGGCTCCTTGAAAAACTTACTGGCATGGATCGTTTGAGAATTTCAAGTGCAGTAAGAGCGGGCCGGGCCATTCTATCTTTGAAAGCGAATAGCTCGCGCTTATTGAGGTTCTATGCACGCAATGATCCAACGCTACCATGAAGAAGAAGCTGATCTTGTTCGGGGCCTCGAATTTTGGGGATGAGATCGTGCAACTGTTCCGCGATATTGATGCGGCGAACGGTGGGAATGAATGGGAGGTTGCCGGATTTCTGGATGATGACCCAGCACGTGTTGGCATGGTCCGTAACGACGTTCAGGTGCTTGGCACAAGAGATTGGATTGACGCGCACAGGGTACAAGAGTATTTCTTTGTCTGTGTCATAGGAAATCCAAGGGCGAAAGCAAAAGTGGTTGCCCTGCTGGCGGAGAAAGAGGCGCGTTTCGCGACAGGGATCCACCCCTCGGTGATCATGTCTCAAACCACAAGCATTGGCGAAGGAACGGTAGTCACGGCAGGAAACATTCTGACCACCAATATCCAGGTCGGTTGCCACGTGATCATCAATTTGGCATGTACGGTTGGCCACTTTACCCGTATAGGAGATTACTCCACCATCAATCCCGGAGTGAACATTTCTGGTGATGTAGTCTTGGAGGAAGGGGTGTTGTTGGGAACGAATGCGACGATCTTGGAGAAGATGACCATTGGCAGGTATTCCGTTATCGGTGCCGGGGCCGTTGTGAATAGGTCAATTGAACCTCATGTCACTGCCGTGGGATTGCCGGCGAAAGTGATCAAGCGGCACCAATGACTAACGCAGTACGGTGACACTTCCAATACGGTCCTGTGGGAAGCCTGTACAGGCATCAATCCATTTTACGATGTACACGTAAGTGCCATCCGGGACAGGTCTACCCTTGAAGTCCCCTTTCCATGATTTCTCGACATCCTTAGTCTCGTAGATCTCTTGTCCCCACCGATTGAAAATTTCCATGCTGATGAACCCTTCCATAATGACGGGGGAGAAGCCTTCATTGATTCCATCCTTGTTCGGGGTAAAGACGTTTGGGATGAATGCGGAGCCTATACCCTCGTCGCCGAAATAGTGGACAGTATAGGAGGATGTCAAAAAACAACCTTGGTCATTGATCGCTGTAACTGTGAGAGTAGCTCCGTCCACGGGCTCAATCGAGATAGTCTCAGTTGTATCGCCAGTTGACCAAAGCAAATTGTGCAGGTCATTGCCGGAGTAGGATAGATGGAACGCGGCAAGATCGTTTGAGCAAATATGTTCTGGGCCGATCAATTCAAGCGTTGGGAGCTGTCCAAAGATCAGTTCCTGAG
This sequence comes from uncultured Flavobacteriales bacterium, assembly GCA_937873385.1. Lineage (GTDB taxonomy): Bacteria > Bacteroidota > Bacteroidia > Flavobacteriales_F > PHOS-HE28 > PHOS-HE28. The sequence goes on from CALMYC010000148.1 coordinate 15,699, forward strand.
TAGCGGTGTCCGATCCACATCCATTGTACGCTGAAAGCGTTACATGGAAGGTGTCTGCTGGATTGAAAAATTCGGAAGGTGAGATTGCCATGCTGGTTCCGCCGTTCCCAAAGTCCCAGAGATAGGCATTTGCACCGATGGAACTATTTGTGAATACGGCACTGCTATCACATGGATTTGATGCCAGGATGAACGATGCAATTGGAAGGGGCAATATTTCAATTGATGTGGAATCCACATAACTGCATCCATCATTTCCGATAACAGTGACTGAGACTATGGAATTGGCAAGGAAGCTCAATGAAATGCTGGTAGAGTCGATTGCTCCCGTGGACCAGATGATCTGGTTGATTGTGGTTCCTTGAACCAAGGCGCTGTACACTTCCTCCGCATTGGTACAGGCTGAATCAGGTCCCATTAGCGTCAGTGTTCCTGTCGGACCCAAGGTTAGAAGTTGACTTGCAGTGTCACTTCCACACATGTTGTTCACGACCTGTTCAATGGTATACGTGCCATAGTTCGTATAGTGCCCGATAGCCGATGGTGCCGTGCCTGACGCTCCGTTGCCCAGGTTCCATTGCCAGTTCGTGGCACCACTCGACCCATCGATAAAGTTCACTACGGAGTCACAAGGCAATGCATTGAAGGAAAAGGCAGCTTGTGGGCTGGGAATGATACTTACAAACAACATATCGGAATATGAGCAATTACTTGTGTCTGTCGCAATTGCAAACAAGTTAACGCTTATGGGAGTGGCAAAAGTGATATCGGTTGTGGTCTGTCCCGATGACCAGGTGATTCCTGACAAGGAAGCATTAACAAGCGTGGAAGTGAATGCACCTATTGCATTGGCGCAAAGCGTGTCTGGGCCACTGATGCTGAATGATCCAACCGGCAATAGTTCGACCGACACAATCGTATCTTGGCTTCCGCACCCATTTGTGGCAGAAAGAGTAATGTTGAATACGCCTGTCGTATCGTAGGTATGCTGGGGCTGGAAGGCATTGCTGGTTTGACCATCCCCGAAGTTCCATTGATAGCTGCTTGCTGACGTGGAATTGTTGGTAAGGGTAATGGTCATAGAACAAATTTGCGGGCTAACGGAAAAGGAAGCTACCGCCGGTGAGCCGTTGGTAACATTGACCGTGTCTGAATAGGTGCAGCAACCGTTGGTCACCTCAACCCAGTATGCCCCGGGTGATGTTGCGTTGAATATATTCGAGTTACTACCATCCTGCCATAGAAAAGTGGTGCCCGTACCAAGGGAAGCAGCGGTGAATTGAATTGGCGAACAGGTGGAAGTATCGTTCCCTAAGACAGGCCCCGGGTCCACACAGTGGTCAGAGATGACTGAGGTTGATGAGGACGTGGAAGGGAAAATGGGAATGCTGTCCACCGCTCCTGTGGGAAATAGGGGCGCTGTATAGGGAGGAACCAAGGTCGTAGTCACACTCAAATTGTGACTCATGCCGCATGCAACGTTTCCTGAACTGTCCACGCGAACCAAGAGGAGGTCTTTGTCAATGGAATTGCCTGTTTGCCCAGTGAAGAGGATATCGTCACCGATTGCAATGGCGTTTCTGCCCACGGAAGCGTATATATCCTCTACCGTTGAGGCGGAGCCATATCCCTTTGCCCAAAGCAGGTTGCCTTGATTGGATACCGCGAGTATGAAAAGATCATCTCCACCACCACTACCATACCCGGTTATAGCATATCCATATGACATTTTCAATACCTTGTAGCTGAGTTCCGTTGAAAAATTGGTGATTTGATAGTTTTTACCCCATGCAAAAATACCTGTTGAATCTGTGTGTATTAAACCAATTTCAAAATTATTCGAATAGGCATTGATGTTTCCAAAATAGCAAATTGTAAGGCTGTCATTTTCCAACAAGAGGTCAATTCCATATACCCTAGCCTCAGCACTTGGATTACCAACGTAATATTTTGTCCAAATATGCTGACCGAATGAATTAAATTTGCTTATATAAGGTCGCATTGTTCCAATATTCCCTCCGCCAACATAAATTCTTCCAGTTGTATATATATTTAATGATGCGTCAATTATACCATAATAAGCATCATCAATATATGCGTTATTGACATAATTGTACCTAGGCCCGTTCCATAAAATCGATCCATCGGCTGCAGAAATGCCCTGTTGCATTGGGTCTGGGTATGGCGGTCCACTCATGTCATAGATGCCCGTGATCAACACATACTCGGAAGCAGATTTTGGAAGAATCCCGTGGCAAAAATTAGGTCTTGTATCATTCGAGCTTTTGATCCATTGCATGTTCCCGTTCAAATCATATTTGAAATAAGAATAGTGATAAGGCCCCAAGTTTGATTGAAGTGAATTGCTGCATCCAATTAAGAAGTTATCGGGAGTGATAGATAGTTCAGATACAACTTCCACAAGGTTATTCTGTGTTTGATATGTACGCGCCCATATGATGTTTCCTGAAGGGTCTACTTTCATCACCAATGCACTGTCTCCCCTGTACCCGCCAACAAAATAATTTCCGTCCGGTGATGCCACGACAGATTTTCCACCCTCATTTACAGTTGACGATCCATAGGATTTCATAAAGGTAACTTGGGCTGATACTTTACTCAAAAATGAACATCCAATCAGTATGGCGGTAGACAAAGTTCTGTGCATATACGCTCAGGTTATTAGGCCAACAAAAAGTCCTAAACAATGGCCAATATAGAGCATCGGCCGGAGTCGACCTGTACATGTGCCTTAACATTGCAGCGATTTTCAACCCTCAATGAATCTCCACAACGACTTGTCCGCCGGACGGCGGATCTTCATCACCGGCGGGGCCGGCTACGTGGGCTCTGTGTTGGTGCCCAAGCTGCTCGACCAGGGATACAACGTCACTGTGCTGGACCTGATGATCTATGGCGCGGATGTGCTGCCGACGCATGAGCGGCTCCATGCCGTGAAGGGCGACATCCGCGACCAAGAGCTGCTGAAGAAGCTGCTTCCCGGCCAGGATGCCGTCATCCACCTAGCCTGCATCAGCAACGACCCCAGCTTCGAGTTGAACCCCGAACTGGGCAAGAGCATCAACTTGGATGCCTTCGGGCCGTTGGTGCGCATCAGCAAGGAGAGCGGCGTAAAGCGCTTCATCTACGCCAGCAGCAGCAGCGTGTACGGCATCAAGGAAGAGCCGAACGTCACCGAGGACATGGTACTGGAGCCGCTCACTGACTACAGTAAATTCAAAATGCAGTGCGAGGAACTGCTCGCGCCGTTCCAGAGCGACGACTTCACCACGGTGACGATCCGCCCGGCCACGGTGTGCGGCTACGGCAAGCGCCTTCGGCTGGACCTGAGCGTGAACATCCTCACCAACCTGGCGGTGAACAAGGGCGAGATCACCGTGTTCGGCGGCAGCCAGAAGCGGCCCAACATCCACATCGCGGACATGACGGACCTCTATGTGAAGCTGCTGGAACTGCCCAAGGAGCAAATCGCCGGCAAGATCTGGAACGCGGGGTTTGACAACTTCACCATCAGTGAGATCGCCGGCATGGTGCAACATGTCATCGGCCCGCACGTGAAGATCGTGACCACGCCCACCAACGACCTGCGCAGCTACCATGTGAGCAGCGCGAAGATCAAGCGCGACATCGGTTTCGTGGCCACGCACACCCTGGAGGATGCCGTGCCCGACCTGAAGGTGCAGTTCGACGCGGGCACGATCCCCGACAGCCTCACCGACGACCGCTACTTCAATGTGAAGCGGATGCAGCGCATCCACCTGAACTGATGGCCACCACCACGCAGATCGCCGTGCCATACGTGGCACTTGGCGCGCAGTACCAAGGCATCCGGCAGCAAGTGCTGGAGCGCATCGGCGGCTTGCTGGACAGCGGGGCCTTCATCCTGGGGCAGGAAGTGGCCGATTTTGAACGGGACTTCGCAACATTGTGCGGCACCAGGCATGCCATCGGCGTGGCCAACGGCACCGATGCGCTTTTCCTCAGCCTGATGGCGCTGGGCATCGGTGCGGGCGATGAGGTGATCACCGCGCCCAACAGTTTCCTCGCCAGTGCCAGCAGCATCGTGCTGGCCGGCGCCAAACCGGTTTTTGCCGATGTGCTGGATGATTTCAACCTGGACCCCCAAGCGGTGCGGAAGGCCATCACCCCGCGCACCAAGGCCATCATCGTCGTGCATCTCACCGGCCGGCCCGCCAGGATGCGCGAGCTGATGGAAGTGGCCGGGGAGCACGACCTTAAGGTGGTGGAGGATTGCGCACAGGCCGTGGGCGCCACCCTGGACGGCCAGCCCGTAGGCTCATTCGGGTCCACGGGCTGCTTCAGCCTGCACCCCCTGAAAAACCTCGCCGCCGCCGGTGACGGCGGTGCGATCACCACCAACGACGGGGCGCTCCATGCACGGCTGTTGCAGGCCCGCAACCACGGCCTCCGGGACCGCGACCATTGCGCGTTCTTCAGCTACAATTCGCGTTTGGACAACCTGCAGGCGGCCATCCTCAACGTGAAATTGCGGGAGCTGCCCAAGTGGACGGAACGCCGCCGTGCCATTGCCGCCGCCTACCTGGCCAAGCTCAACGGCGTTGGTGACCTGGTGCTCCCACATGACGGGCGCGGCGAGCAGGGCGTGTACCACACGTTCGTCGTGCAGACCGCACGGCGCGATGCTTTGAAGGACCACCTTGCCGCATGCGGCGTGGACACCAAGGTGCACTACCCCGTGCCCATCCACTTGCAGGAGGCAGCAGCGGGGCTGGGCTACCGGCGCGGAGATTTTCCGGTGACGGAGAAGCAGAGCGACACCATCCTCAGCCTGCCCGTGTACCCTGAACTGGAGGACCGGCAAGTGGACCACGTGGCGGCTGGCATCACCGACTTCTTCAACCGGCGCGCCTGATGGGGAATTGGCATTTGGCCGCGCCCTTTCTGCGCCTGTGCGCCACCCGGCCCGGCGCGGTGCTCAAGGCCCTCTACAGTTTCACCAACAACTCCCTCAGCCGTGAGCATGTGCTGAAAACGTACGGGTTGCCGCAGGGCCTGCCCACGGTGGATATTCTGGACCTGTCGCCGGGACTGGACGATACCATCACGCATTACACCTATTTGGACGGCACCAGCCGCGTCACGGATTTCGCCCTGCTGCGTCTGCTGGCCCGGCGTTTCCCGCATGGGCGCTACATCGAGTTCGGCAGTTGGCGGGGCGAAAGCCTGGCCAACGTGGCCCCGCTGGTGAAGGAGGTGATCGCCATGAGCTTCAGCGCAGCGGACATGAAGCGGATCGGCGCGAGCGATGCGGCGGTACGCGCCGCCCACCTGTTCAGCAAGGACCTGCCGAATCTGCGCCGCATCGAACACAACACGCAGACCTACGATTTCACGGAATTGAACGGAACATGCGACCTGGTCTTTGTGGACGCCGACCACCAGTTCCCGGGCGTGACCATTGACACGCGCAGTGCATTCAAGTTGCTGAAGGATGACAAGAGCATCATTGTGTGGCACGACTACGGCCTGGGGTATGAAACGGTGAACTGGCAAGTGCTGCGCGGCATCCTGGACGGCGCTCCGGACGATGCGCACCGCAAGCGCATCTTCCACGTCAGCAATACGCTTTGCGCGGTGTATCTGCCCGAAAGTGTGCGATGGGGCTGGCCGGAAACAGGCTGGCCCACCAAGACCTTTACGCTTCAACTAACGGCCCTGCCCCTTTCATTCCCGAACCATGGCTAAGCCTCCCCAGCGGGATCTGGATGAGATCCTGAAGTTCAAGGACCTCCTGGTCAGAAATGCCGCGGTGTTGCGGAAGAAGGACCCGAACGATTACTACTGGCGCGACCTTTCAGATCCCGTGAAGCTCCTGCGGAACGGGGTGTTGCTGGAGACGAACATGGTCACTTCATGGATCGCGAACACCAGGAAGCCTGAACGGATCATGGAGATCGGAACCAGGTCCGGGGGCTCGCTGATCGCGCTCCTGTGCGCGTATCCCCCCTCGGAGATCGATCGGATCAAGGTCATTGTATCCTTCGACCTGTGGAAGGAATATCTCAGCACCACCGGCGCTTCAACGGGCATCTCCAAATTGCTGGGGCGGAAATCGAACATGAACCTCTCGGGCCTGCGGAAACTCGTTCCGGGGGCCATTGCCGCAAAGGCCCAGCGAAAGATCAAGGCGAATCTGCGGGCGTTCGGCCTGCCGACGGAGATGATCCGGTTCATTGCAGGAGATTCGAGGACAACGGTACCTGCGTTTTTCAAGGCTGAACCCCGGTTGCAGTTCGACTACATTCTGGTGGACGGGGCACACGACGAGGAAACCGCCGCGATCGACCTGGAAAATACATGGTCGCATTGTGCGCCCGGGGGCATTCTGGTATTTGACGACATCATGCCGGAGAGCTACGGGCTGATCGGCGTTTGGAACGCGTTCAAAGGCAGGCATTCCGATGCCTTTGATTTTTTTGAGGTCGAACACCGCAAGGGGGTGGCCTGGGCGATCAGGAAGAACCCATGAGCGGGAACGTGAAGCAAGATGAAAACATTGGTCACAGGAGGTTGCGGCTTCATCGGAAGCTGGCTCACGGAACGGCTGCTCAACGACGGCCATGAAGTGCATGTGGTGGACAACCTCTCCACGGGACACGCGCGGAACCTCGAACATGTGAAAGGGAACAGCCGGTTGCACGTCCACATCGCCGACATCAGCGACCAGGCGCGCATCGAGCCGCTTTTCACAGGCATCGATCGGGTTTTCCACTTGGCGGCCTTGGCGGACATCGTGCCCAGCATTGAGCGGCCCCTGATGTACCACAACAGCAATGTGAACGGTACGGTGAGCGTGCTGGAGGCCTGCCGCAAGCACGGCGTAAAGCGCGTGATCTACGCGGCCTCCTCTTCCTGCTACGGCATTCCGGACGTGTACCCCACGCCGGAGACGGCGCCCATCCGCTGCCAGTACCCTTATGCAGTGACGAAATACCTCGGCGAGGAATACGCGCTGTACTGGGCCAGCGTGTATAAGATGAACATCACCAGCATGCGCTTCTTCAACGTCTTTGGTCCGCGCAGCCGCACAAGTGGTACCTACGGCGCAGTGTTTGGCGTGTTCCTGGCACAGAAGCTGGCGGGCAAGCCCTTCACGGTGGTCGGCGACGGCAAACAGACCCGTGACTTCACCTTCGTGAGCGATGTGGCGGATGCCTGCGTCGCCGCCAGCGAACGGGAGGACGTTGCAGGGCAGGTCTTCAATGTGGGCAGCGGCAGCACGTACAGCGTGAACCTGCTCTGTGAACTGCTCGGTGGCGAAAAGATCCACATCCCCAAGCGCCCCGGGGAGCCGGACCAGACCTTTGCGGACACGGCGAAGATCCAACGCGTGCTGGGTTGGAAGCCGAACGTGAAGTTCGAGGACGGCGTGAAGACCATGTTGGACAACATTGACTATTGGCGTGAGGCCCCGTTGTGGGACCCGAACAGCATCGCCGAGGCCACCAAGGATTGGTTCAAGTATTTGGGATGAGCAAGATCTTTCCCCTGGACGAACTGGCGAAGCGGATCGCCGCGCTGAAAAGCGAAGGCAAGCGCGTAGCCCTTTGCCACGGCTGCTTCGACCTGCTGCACCTCGGCCACATGAAGCATTTCGAGGCCGCCAAGAAGGAAGCCGATGTACTGGTGGTCACCGTGACCCCGGACCGCTTCGTGAACAAGGGTCCGGGCCGGCCGGTATTCACCGGTGCCTTGCGCATGGAGGCCATTGCCGCGCTCGGTGTGGTGGACTTCGTGGCCTTGAACAAATGGGAAACAGCGATTGAAACGATCACCTTGCTGAAACCCGACCTGTATGTGAAAGGCCAGGACTACATGGACCGCTCCAAGGATGTCACCGGCATGATCGGCAAGGAGGAAGCGGCCGTGCAAGCGGTGGGGGGCAAGCTGTATTTCACCGAGGAGGTCCAATTCAGCAGCAGCAGCCTGATCAATGCGCACTTCAGCCCCTTGGACGACAAGGTGCAACAGTTCCTCGGGGATTTCCGCAAGCGCTTTGATGCGGAGCGCGTGGTGGCCGACCTGGAGCGCCTGAAGGACCTCAAGGTGCTGGTGATCGGCGATACCATCATCGATGAGTACCACTATTGCCGCCCGTTGGGCAAGAGCAGCAAGTCGCCCACCATCAGCAGCGTGCTGCTGCGTGAGGAGCAGTATGCCGGCGGGGTGCTGGCCATTGCCAACCATTTGGACCAGTTTGCCGGGAGCGTGGAATTGGTGACCTGCCTGGGCAGCAAGGACGAACGGCGGGAGATGATCGAGGAGAAGCTATCGCCCAGCGTGGAGCGGCATTTCTTCGTCCGTAACGATGGCCCTACGCCCATCAAGCGGCGCTACCTGGACCACTACCTCAACATCAAGCTATTCGAAGTCACTTTCATGAACGAGGAGCCGGTGTCCGGCGCCTTGGAGGCGGAGGTCATTGCACGGCTGGAGGAGCGCCTGCCGCATTGTGACATGGTGGTGGTGGCGGATTTCGGCCACGGGATGCTGTCACCGGCCATCATCGACATGCTGCAGAAGAGCGGCAAATACCTGGTGGTGAATGCGCAGACCAACAGCAACAACTACGGTTTCAACTACATCACCAAGTACAGCCGAACAGATTACATCAGCATTGATGAAGCGGAACTGCGCCTGCCGTTCGGTGCCAAGCGCGAACCACTGGATGGCCTGATCGACCGCCTGCAGGCCATCACCCACGCCCACGAAGTGCAGATCACCTTGGGCCAGCGCGGTTCCATCTTCCGGCGCGGCAAGGAACAGGTGCTCACCCCGGCCTTCGCCACCAGCGTGAAGGACAGTGTGGGCGCTGGCGATGCCGTGCTCTCGGTCACTGCGCTTTGCGCCAAACTGGGGCTGGAGCCGGCCATCATCGGCCTGGTGGGCAATTGCACCGGCGCCTTGGCGGTGGAGATCATCGGCAATGAGCATCCCGTGTACAAGAAGGACTTGTTGAAATTCGTGAAGCACCTGCTGAAATGAGCGCCAAGGACCCGAAGGACTTTCTCAAGCGCTACACCGGCGCCATGCACACGCTAATTGATGGGCTCGCGGCCAGTGACGCGAAGGGTGCCCTGGAATATGGTGATGCCGTGGTACGCGCCATGGAACTCGTGCGCACAGCCCAGGCGGCGAACCGGAAGATCATCATGGTGGGCAATGGCGGCAGTGCCGGCATCGCAAGCCACCAGAGCGTGGACTATTGGAAGAATGGAGGCGTGCGTGCCATCGCATTCAACGATGCCAGCCTGCTCACCTGCATCGGCAACGACCTCGGTTATGAGCATGTGTTCAGTGCGCCCATTGAACAGTTTGCGGACAACGGCGATATGGTATTCGCGATCAGCAGCAGCGGCGCTTCACCGAACATCCTCAACGCGGCGAAGGCCGCACGAAACAGGAGCTGTGGCCTGATCACCTTCAGCGGCTTCGCGGAGAACAACCCCTTGCGCGCACTCGGCGACCTCAACTTCCACGTGGCCAGTTCCAGCTATGGCCTGGTGGAGATCCTGCACCTCTTCATCATCCACACCGTGCTGGACATGAAGCTGCACTGCTTCGACGCCAGGGACATCTTCGACCGGAACAGGCCGGTGGGCTGAACGGGGCGCATCAAAAGCTCCTTCCAACCCCCACCACCCACCGGAATGCCACATGTTCCGTTTCCGTGGCAGGCAAGGCGGAAAGCACCAAGGGCATATCGAAGCGGAGGGTCAGCGGCTTGATGTCGTCCAACGGGCCGAACTTCTTGATGGTGATCGCTGCGCCTAGCCCGGCATCGGCGCGGGGCAGGGCGAGCTTGACCTGAGGTGTGCCGAGGTCCGTGGTGGTGCGGTAGCCCATCGTGCCCACGTCGCCAAAGAGGTACACGTCCAGGTGCAGGTAATCGGCCAGTTTTCCGGGGCGGAAACGGACCAGCCCGTCCAAATCGAGTTCAGCGTTGATGGCCGCGCCGGTATTGCCCGCATAGGTGAGAATGGTATGGCCGTCCACATCGGTGGCGGGTGCCAGGTATCCGGCATAGCCGCGCAGGCCGAGGCCGCCGCCTTGCTGGAAGTGGTTCACGCCCGCTCCGTAGCCCAACCAGTCGTACGGCAAGAAGCCGATGCTGCGCACGTACTTGTTGTCCATCATGTCCTCGGGGTTGGCGCCTGCGAGGTAAAGCTGGCTTTCACGCGGAGTGCTGCCGCTGCCGTAGAGTGCGGTGGCGCGGGTGCGGAGGTTGAGCTTGCCGAACCGGGTGCGGTTGAGCGCGGTGGCGGCAACCTGTGCGTAGGGGAGAGCAGCGCCAATGCCTGCCGTTCGGACATCAAGCGCCACCGAGCCATTGCCCTTGCCCCACTTGTAGCGGTGTTCCAATCCGGTGTTCCAGGTGCTGTTCAGTGCATGCACTTCCCAGCGGTCCGGGAAGGGCAGGTAGATCAGGTCCGTGCTGTCGCGCCGCAGCATGAATTTGATGTTCGTGTGCAGGGAAGTGTTGGTGAAGGGGATGTCCCAATTGAAGCCGCCTTCGTACTGTTCCAGCCCGTCCAGCAGCCGTGCGGCCACGAACACCGAAGATCCATTGAGGAGGTTTCCGGTTCCGTTTTCGTAGCGGAAATTGAAGCTCATGGGGTTGTACCGGGTGTTCACGGCACCGCCCGGAAGGTTTTGGCCCAGGCCCGTGTTCAGCCATGCGGTGAACCACAATTGGTGCTTGTAGCGCAAGTAGTTGCCATGGAAATGAACGCCTGCCTTCACCCCGTCGAAGCCATTGTACCAGAGGTCCGGGCGCACGAATCCTTCGTAGTTGCGCCAGTCGGGCCGGTTGGCAATGTGGCTGTCGAAGCGGCTGGTGAAGGGAAAGCGCAGACTGTTGTTGAGCATGTTGGCGTCGCCCAGTCGGTAGCTGGTGTCGATGCGCACATCGGCAATGCCGGAGGGAATGTCCACCGCCGCGTAGTAGTCGCGCTTGAGTTCATCGAACCCGATCCAGCGGGGCAGCACGGTGGCTGCGGTGGATTTCACGAACCAGTTGTTGGGGATGTGGAAGGGATACGTCTTGCCGTCATTGGCGGTCACGGTGAAGTCAATGGGCATTTGCATATCGCCCTTGCGGCGGAAGTGGATGCGCTGCCCGGCATCCGCATTCCGGTTTTTCACGCCTTTCACCGCGTAGTCCAGCTGCTTGCCCGTTTCGATCCACTGGTCAAAGAACCAGTTGAGGTCCACATGGGTGAAGGAAATGAAGCTCTGCCGGAAATCCTCCACGTACGGGTGCTTGAATTTCCACTGTGCGAAATAGTGCCGGAATGCGGCGTCAAACAGGGAATCACCCAGCACATAGCGCAGATTGAACAGCATGGTGGAGGTCTTGTAGTACACCATGCGGTAGCCGGTGGGAAGCTTGGAAAATTCATCGCTGTGGACGTTGATCGGCGGAAGCTCGTTGCGCACTGCGGCGTGCATGTAACTGTTGTAGGTGAGCCTGTCCTGCGCCAGCACGGGGTCGGTGTGCAGCCGGACGTAGGCGTTTCGGGGCGGGGTTTCCACCAGGGTGTCCTCGCCCACGCGGCCCATGCCGATGGTTTCAATGAACTGCGTGAAGCCCTCGTCCAGCATGGCGCGGTAGGTCTCATTGTTCCCCACCATGCCGAAGAACCAGTTGTGCCCGATCTCGTGCATGAAGAGGGAGCGGTAGCCCGGCTCCTCGTCACTGTCCAAGGTGAGCATGGGGTATTCCATGCCGTCCCGCGCATCGGCCACCACCATCTTGGGGTAGCCGTACATGCCTACGTATTCGCTGTGTTCCTTGATGCACTTGGCCGCATATTCGGCGGCGTTCTGCCATCGGCCGGCATGCGGCTCCTCGGCGAGGGCGATGCACTTGATGCCGTTCCATTCCGCTTCGCCGATGCGGTAGGTGGGGTCGGCGGTGAAGGCGAAGTCATGCACGTTTTCAGCGTGGTATTTCCACACTTTGCGCACGCCGGGCCGGTAAGGTGTGACCACGGATGGCGGCGAGTTCCAGGGCTTGTCCTTGAAGTTGGTGATGTCCAGTTTCCGGCGCAGTTCCGCCGGCATCACCTCGTCCGGGTTTTGCAGCCATCCCGTGGCCTCCACCACCATGTCGTTGGGCATGTCGAGGCTTACATCGAAGGAGCCGAAGTCACCATGGAATTCATGTCCCAGGTGCTGTTGGGTGTCCCAGCCGAACTTGCGGTCATACACGCTGATGCGCGGGTACCATTGCGTGCCGTCGAAATGCTTGAAGCCCCATGCGCTGAACAGTTTCATGCGGTACATGCCGCCCCAGTGCGTGGTGAAGCTGTAGTTGAAGACCGCCTTTCCGCCAGGTGGCAAGGGTTTGGGCAGCACCCCCTTCATGATGGTGTTGTCCACTTCGCGTTCCACTGCCACGCCGTCCACCGCCATGGCCGAAACATCGGTGCCGCGCGTGGTGTCTTGTTTGAAGGCGGTGCCCTTGGCGCGGTTGTTCCCGCCGAGCTGCTCCATGTAGCTGCCGGGCCTGGCGGCGTTGGCATAGAGATGGAAGAACACTTCGCGCAGCGTGTCCGGCGAGTTGTTCCAATAGGTGAGCCCCACGGTGCCGAGGATCCGGTCCTGTACTTCGTCCAGCTTGGCCTGCATGTCGTAATGGACATCCTGCTGCCAATAGCCGGGATAGGGCGGGGCGTTTTTCCAGTAGTACGGGTTGTCCGCGTGGCGGTAGGTGTCCGGCGGGTGCAAGGGGTCGTAGCGTTGCGGGAACGCGGCGGCCAACAGCAGGGAGAAGATCAACAAGAGGGTGATGCGCATGGAATGCGGGACAGGGCCGGAATTGGGGTGGGGCCGATATCGGGTGCAAATTATCCGTGATTGGCGGAAAACGGATCGGCGGGAGGGGTAACGGGCAGAATGCCGTCACGGGCCAGTTGGGTCCACCCCCTTTCGGGGGTCGCGGGGGGGCTTTGCTATTCTGGGGGTTAGCTCATAGCCCATCAAGAGGACCAAAAATTTTGAAAAAAGCCAAAGCTGCACCGCAAGCACCACGCCGATGGAGCCGTACAGGGCGTTGTAGTTGGTGACATTCGTAAAAACGAATGCCAAGGCCCTGGAGAGCAGGAAGATGAGCAGCACGGCGAGCACGGCACCCGGGGTGATCAGCTGGAAGCGGCGCTTTCCGGGGCTACCGGCGTGGTAGATGAGCGCCACGGCCATCAGCACCAACATCACCGAGGTGGCCCACCGCACGGTGACAAAGCCCGCGCTTTCCAGAAAGTGCAGGTGGCTGCCGTTGTCATGCATCAGGGACCGGCCCCAGGAAGTGATGGTGAGCACCGCGGTGGCCACCACGCACAGCACCGTGAGCAGGAACATCAGCAGCAGGCTGATCACGCGTTGCTTCCAGGGCCGGTACCAATCGGTGACATAGGTGCTGTGCCGGAAGCCCTGCATGATGGCGTTGATGCTGTTGCTGGCGAGGAAAAGGCCGAAGATGAAACTGATGCTGAGCAGGGTGTTGTGCTTGCGCAGCACCAGGTCGTGCAGCATGCCCTCGATGAAATTGTACACCTCCTGGGGCAGCATGGAGTGGAATGCCCCGAGGAGTTTGACCTGGAAGTCGGGGACCGGGATCACCGGGATGAGCGTAAGCAGGGTGATGATGGCCGGGAAAAAGGCCAGGAACAGGCGGAAAGCGATCGCGGCGGCGCGTTCAACGAGGTTGCCCTGGAAGAGCGCATGGAAGAAAAAGCGGGAGATGTGGTACACGCTGAAGCCTCCGAAGCCGGGCAATACCACCCGTTGCATCAAGGCGATGATCCGGCGCACGGGCCGTGAGAACAGGATCTTGCGCACGGGCTTCACCGCCATCAGCCCATGGCTTTCAGGCTCATGTCCAAGCTGCCCGCCGAGTGGGTGAGGGCGCCCACGGAGATGAAGTCCACCCCGCATTCCGCATAGCCCCGCGCGGTTTTCAGGGTGATGCCCCCGCTGGCCTCCGTCTCGAAGCGCCCATTGATCAATTGGACGGCTTGGCGGAGCGTGGCCGTGTCGAAGTTGTCCAGCATGATGCGCTGCACGCCTCCTGCGGAAAGTACTTGGCCCACCTCGATGAGGTTGCGCGTTTCCACTTCGATGGGGATGCTCATGCCACGCTCGCGCTGGTAGGCTTGCGCCCGCAGGATGGCCTGCGGAATGCCGCCTGCGAAATCGGCGTGGTTGTCCTTGATCATCATCATGTCGTGCAGGCCCATGCGGTGGTTGTTGCCGCCGCCGATGCGAACGGCCCACTTTTCGATGATGCGCAGGCCGGGCGTGGTTTTGCGTGTGTCCAGCACGCGGCAGCCCGTTCCGTCAATGGCGTCCACGAAGGCGCGGGTGAGGGTGGCAATGCCGCTCATGCGCTGCATGAAATTCAGGATCACACGCTCCACCAGCAGGATGCTGCGGCTGCCCCCATTGAGGGTGAAGGCCACGTCCCCCGGGGCCACGCGTGCGCCGTCCTGAAGCAGTGGACGGAAGTGGAGCCCCTCGTCCATGCGTTCGCAAATGGCTTGGGCCAGTTCCAGGCCGGCAAGGATGCCCGTGGCCTTCACCAGCAAATGGGCCGCTCCTTTTGCATTTCCCGGAATGGTGGAAAGGGACGTGTGGTCACCGCTGCCGACGTCCTCACGGAAGGCGCTGTCAATGATCTCTTCCGTACCGGGAGGCAGCATCAATGGTCCGTCTTTCCGGTTTCAATGCGCAACTGCTTCACTTGGTTGCCTTCCGGAGACTTCTTGAGGAAGAAAGTGACCCGGAAATCGCCATTGGCCGTGGCGAGCTTGCCAATGTAGTAGCTGTCCCCGGAACGGTTGTTGCCCTCATGCTCAATGGTGATCCCCTTGGGCTTGTGCTCATCGAAGAACTTGCGGAGCATCTGCTCCGCCTGGGCCTTGCTGTAGAAGTCACTGGCCGTGGGGAGGGTCATGTCCACATTGGCCACCATGAAGCGCGCCAAGGCAGCGGAATTGCCCGTGCCGATGGCAGCCGCCACTTGGTCCTTGCTGGCGCCTTGTGCCCGTACGCCCAGGAAGGTGAGCAGGAACAGGATCAAAATGGGCATCCTTTTCATGGGGGAGAGTTGCATGTGCAGCAATTTTGCAAATAACGGGCCACATTTGGACCCGTGCAAGGCAAGGAGTTACGAACACAGGCAGGGGCATGCGCATACGGTTGATCCTGGTAGGCCGCAGTGAACGCGGTTTTGTGGCCGACGGGTTGCGGCACTATGCCGAGCGCATCCAACGCATGGAAGCGCTGGAGGAGGTGGTGCTCCCTGAAGCGGGCAGGGGGGAGGTTCCCTGGCAGCAGCGCACGGAGAGTGAACGGGTCCTGGCGGCGTTGAGGATGGGAGAACGAGTGGTAGTGCTGGATGAACGTGGTGTACTGCTCACGAGTCCGGCTTTTGCGCAGCGCCTCGGAAATTGGCGGGACCAAGGAGTCCGCAACATCGCTTTTGTGATCGGCGGCGCCTACGGCATGACGGACGCTGTGCGCGAACGCGCCGACCTGGTGCTGTCGCTCTCACCGATGGTGTTCCCGCACCAGCTTGTGCGGGTGCTCTTTGCGGAGCAGCTGTACCGGGGGCTGAGCATTTTGAGGGGGACGGGGTACCATCATGGATGAGGGAGGCAGGACAGGTCATCGAGCCGTGCAAATGCAGGTGCAACATGGATTTCACCACATGCCTTGGGGCGACAGGTGGAGTATGTTGGTGCGAGCTATGGGCTGAACCTGGCGTGTGCAATGATGGAACTGCCCGGCCAGTTGCCGGGCAGACACTTGTATTCCATGTACAAGCAGGATCCGATTGCGTTGTGCAGCACGCTGTACAGGCCCTTGGAAGGGACATGGAATTCAATGCTTCGTTTGTTCGATAGCCGGAGCTGGGCACGGGCGGCCGGGTACAAGGCATGGAAGAAATAGCTTGAACGCATGATGCGGGCCCCGGCCGCCTCGATTTGGGCTTTCAGTCCAGGGCGGTCATACCGACGGTAGTGGCCGTTGAACTCATCAAAATTGCTGAACAGTTCCTGGCGCGCGGGCACGGTGATCACCAGGTTCACCAATGCCGGAAAGCCATTGCGAAGTTGGCGCAAGAACGCGACCGGGTCCTCGATGTGTTCGATCACGTCCAACAACAGGATGGTCCGCACCTGTTCCCGCATACTTGGGTCCAGGTCCAAGGCACTGCAGCCGGTATCCACGTAGGGTTCCAAGCCCGGCAAAGGACTGGTGTTGGCCAATTCCACACCCCGGACATCATAACCATGGCTTCTCAGGAAGGCCACGACCAATCCTTTTCCGCATCCCACCTCCAGCAAGGGCCCGACCTTGCCGAGGTGCCGCACCGTGTCATGGATCACCTTGTTGCGGCAAACATTCCAGTAGTGCCTTTCCACACCCTCCGGGTAGATGGATGAGAACTGGCGGGCATCGAAGGCCGTGTCCGTCCTGCCGGGCATTTCAGGCCGTGTCTTCGATGATGTAACGGGGCCGGTGCTTCACCTCCTTGTAGATCTTGCCCACATACTCGCCGATCACTCCGAGACTGATCATGTTGATGGCGGAGAACGTGGTGACCAACAGGGCCAAGCTTGCCCAGCCTTGGATCGGGCTTCCGCTGAAAACGGCCCACAGCACCCAGCAGGCAATGCCGACGGCCAGTAGGGACATGGTCAATCCAGCGTAGAACACGGCCCTCAACGGTGTTGTACTGAAGGACGTAATGCCCTGCCATGCCAGGCTGGCCAGCTTGGCATAGGAATATTTGGATTCGCCGGCATGCCGTTCCAGTCGCTGGTAGTGTACTTCGGCGGAGGGGTATCCGATCAGCGGGAACAAGCCCCGCAGGTAGAGGTTCACCTCCCCGAATTTTTCGAGGTCGGCCACTACGCGTGCATCGGCGCTCCGGAAATCTGCATGGCCCCGCACGGTGCGGCCGTTCATGCGGTGGATCAACCAGTAGTACAACTTGGCTGCGATGCGCTTGGGGAGTGCGTCCACGCTGCGGTCCAGCCTTACACCATAGACCACGCGCTTGCCTTCGTGGTGAAGTTCCAGCATACGCGCCAGGACGGAGACATCATCCTGCAGGTCGGCATCGATGGTGATGAGCACATCGGCCTGTGGGCGCTGCGTGAACAAGCCGGCCACGAGCGCATTGGGGTGGCCAAAATTTGCGCTCAGCTTGATGCCCTTCACGCGGCCGGTCTGCTTTGCCGCATCCACGATCTCGTTCCAAGTACCATCCCTGCTTCCATCATCCACGCAACAGAGGAAGCTGTCCACAGCGGCCAAGCCCCGGGCAGCCAAGGCATCAAGTTCGGCCAGCAGAACCTGGGCCGTATGGCCGATCACACCTTGCTCATTGTAACAGGGAATGATGACGCAGACCCGCAAAGGCTTGCGCAAGGGTTGGCTTTCCGGCATGGTTGTCAGCTGTGCAAAGAAACGATACGGCTCTCCATGATGAACGGCATGCACAGGGCTTTTGCGTCATAAAGTTCCGTCAGGCAAGGGAGCGTTGTGCGACCCTTCAGGATCAAGCTTCCATTGATCAGGACCCTGTTACGCCGTCCTGCCCCGTTTGGGTCACATAGCGCAGAAACCGCATCCAGCGCTGCTGACGCCCCTTGGGATGTCGGACACCAGGGGTGCCGCAACGTTGGTGATAGGACGCGATAGTCCTGACGGCAGGGAGGATGCTAAGGAATTTTTCCCCACTTTGCGCGGTTATTCACCTGGTTCAATGGCGGGAAAGGGAAGTCGGGGTTCATGGCAGGAAGCGGTGGTCCGGTTCCTGGCCAAGAAGGAGGTGTTATGGACCTTGCTGGTGCTCAATGCGCTGGTGACGCTTGGGATACTCTGGGCCTCGCGGGGCACCATTCTGTCGGATACCTGGAGCTACCTCGGTTTGGCGGAGGGAATCCTGCATGGGCAGTACAGCATGTGGTGGCCGCTTGGCGATGGGTACCCGGACACCTTCCGCACACCTGGCTATCCCTTGTTTGTAGCGTTCTTCTTGGGTCTGTTCGGGAATTGGCATTCCGTACTGGTGGCGCAATTCATCCTGTACGCACTGAGCATATACCTGGCCTTGCGGACCATTGACCTGTCGGGAGGCGGCCGGGCGGCGCGCAGCGTATTCCTGATCATTCTGGTGCCCATGGTGAATGTGCCGTTCTACATTGGCCAGCTCTACACGGAGATCCCGGTAATGGCGGCCATCGGCTTGGCCGTGTACTTGGCCGCACGGGACCGCGATTGGACGTGGAGGACCGCAGTGGCCATTGGCCTGCTCATGGGGTTCATTTTCCAATGCAGGCCGGCATTCCTGCTGTTTCCGGTGGCCTACGCAGCTTGTGCCCTTGTGTTGGACAGGCCGCATGCCCATGTGCGCGAACTGTTGCTCATGCTGGCCGTATTTGGTGCAACGCTTCTGCCTTTCGGCTTTTGGTCCTTGGCCAATCATGGCGTGTTCAAGGTCACCCCGCTGCAAGGGGCGGGCAGCTACATGCACTTGGGCTATTGGAGTGGAAAAACACCGGGCTACACGGACCATTTTTACTTGGGAAACTTCAATGGTGATGAAGTAATGCGCTTTACGCCGAAGGATTCCGTTCCGGCGAACATCCGTGCCTATGAGGAAGAGTGGAACTGGATCAATGGCCGGATCAACCCTTTGTTGACCGCCAAGGACACAGCCATGCGCGAGGCCCAGCACCGCCTCACCCATACCCACCCCACCTATAACACGGCGTACACCATGCTCCGGGAAAAATTGTTGATGGACAAGGCCGTGCAACACTACCTGGATGACCCTTGGTACACGCTCGCGTTTAAAAGCTATTCCGCAGTGCGCCTGTGGGTGATCGGCATTCAAGTCGGGGAGTTCCGTTCGGCCTCAGCGGCGGGCAAACTGCAAATGCTATTTGCCACTTTGGGCACGGGGCTGGTCTTTCTGGTCTTCATCATTTTCGTTCCGTTGGCGTACTTGCGCGGTGTGCTTTCCGTTCGCACCACGTGGCCTATCCTATTGTACCTGGCGTACAGTACCGTGATTCACCTTCCGTTCACCATACAGTCGCGATACACCGTCCCTGTCCGCTTGCTGATGTTCATTCTAATGGCGATGGCGATCATGGGCTTGTTGATGAGGCCGACCAGTGGCTCCACGGACAACAAGGAGTGATGCGAATGGGGCTCGGTTTCCACCGGGAGGTGCTTAGTTTTGGCCATGCTGCCCCGCATGGGATACCAGGAACCGGCCCGGCGGTAACCACATGCGGCGCTGACACGCGCCCCACCAATCAGGGAACCTGAAGCATGCTGCTTTTTTTTATGGAGTACCATGGGGATGTGGGCATTGCCCCATGGGAATACCTGCTCGGCATCATCTATGTGATGGTCATGTACCTGTATTTCTCCAGGAAGAAGAACATGAACATCAAGCTTCACCCGGAGTACAAGTATTACTTGCCCGGCCTGTTTGCGAAACTGGGGGGTGGGGCATTGTTCGCCTTGATCTACATGTATTACTATTCGGGAGGGGACACAACCGCCTATTTCTTTTCAGGGGTGGCCATGAAGTCCATGCTTTTCGAGGACCCCATTGAGTACATGAGGCAGGTATTCCTGGGCGACAACTCCATCCGGGCATTGCACCAATATGCTGCGATGCCGATGCGCCCGTATGAATATGTGTTCTCTGATGCCCGGACGTTCCAGGCATTGAGGGTGTCCAGCGTGTTGGCACTGTTGACATTCAATAGCTACCTGATCGCAACGCTGGTCATTGCAAGTCTGTCATTCCTTGGGATATGGGCGTGTTACCGGACGTACGTGAGCTACTTCCCCGCCATTTCGGGGAAGTTGGCGATCGGATTCCTCTTCATGCCGTCCACGATCTTTTGGGGCTCGGGGATTTTGAAGGACACGTTCACGTTTTATGCCGTGTGTGTCTGGGTCCACGCGGTTGACGAGGTGTTCTTCAAGCGCAGGAACATTGCGAGCAGGGTGGTGCTCATGGCCTTCAGCGCAATGATCATGATCAAGGTGAAGCCATACATCTTCATGGTGATCATGCCCGCCACGCTGCTCTGGGTGCTGTACATGCGCGTGGTGCGCCTGCGCAACAGCCTTGTCCGGTTCGTGCTGGTGCCGGTGCTGGTGTTCAGCCTCGTCGGGCTCAGCATCTTCATTCTTTCCCGGATGGGCGACCTACTGGACAAGTTCGCATTGGACGAGGCGCTGGGAAGCATCACCAATGTGCAGAACGATATGGCCACCAACTCGAACTACGGGGATTACAAGTTTGACGTGGGCCCGATGGACGGCACGTGGCAAGGTGTATTGAAGAAGTTCCCCGTTGCCACCAATGCAGCCCTTTTCCGCCCGTACCCTTGGGAAGTACGGAACGTGGTCACCGCGATGAGCGGCTTGGAGAACCTGTTCGTGCTTGGCCTGACGGTCTGGACGCTGTTGAGCGCAGGGGTGCGGTTCAGCCTGCGGTGCATTGCTTCCAATCCGCTGCTGTTGATGTCCATGACCTTTTCACTGCTGTTCGCCTTTGTGGTCGGCATCACCACGCCGAACTTTGGTGCACTGGTGAGGTTTAAAATACCCCTGATTCCTTTTTACATCAGCAGCCTTTACATCATCCTGTATTTCCATCAGTTGCGCAAGCAAGCCGAAGCCCGGGGCGAGGGGTTTGACCTGGCCAGGTTCCGGATGGGGGTGCCATACGTGCCAGGGAATGTGAAGAGCCGCGGCAAGTCACGGGCGGGCAGGGGAACAAGACCTGCATCGGCACCGCAATTTGCGGGGAGATGAAAAAGGGTGGCCCGCTGAATGTGCTTGTGATCACGTATTGGGACCGTGCCGACCCCCTCGTGGTCAATTACACGCTGCCGTACCTGCGCATCATGCAGCGCGTCTTGCCTGATGCCAGCAAGATCCATCTTGTTACGCTGGACAAGTCGCTGAAGCGGTCCAGGGCGGAAGTGGATGTTGATGGATTCGTGCACCATGCCTTTCCATACCGTGCATTCGGCCCAGCCGGTGTTTGGATGCTTCTTTCCCTCACCTGGTCACTGGTGCGGCTTGTGCGCCGGTGCCGCATTGATGTGGTGCATGCCTGGTGCACGCCGGCAGGAATGGTGGGATACCTGGTGTCCATGCTCACGGGGAAACCACTGGTGCTGGACAGCTTTGAACCACATGCGGAAGCCATGGTGGAGAATGGGACCTGGACGCGTGGAAGCATCGCCTTCCGAACACTATTTCTTTTTGAAAAATTGCAGGCGCGCCGTGCGGCAGCGGTCATTGCAGCCGTTGAGGGCATGCGCGAATATGGCAAGGTGAAATATGGCCACTGGATCGAACGGTTCTTTGTGAAGCCGGCCTGTGTGGACCTGGAACGGTTTGACCCCGGGTCCGTGCCGCGCGGGGCGGCACGAAAGGAATTGGGGCTGGAGGACCACGTGGTGGCGGTCTACGCCGGCAAATTCGGCGGAATTTACCTGGACCGGGAAGTGTTTGAACTGTTCCGAACGGCACGTGGCCACTGGGGAGCAAGCTTCCATGTGCTCCTCTTGACCGGGCACACCAGGGAGGAGTTGGAGCCTTGGATGAAGGAAGCCTCCCTTCCTCCCGAAATGTTCACTGTCCGCTGGGCGAGGCCGGAGGAAGTGCCCCGGCTGTTGGGCGTGGCGGATTGGGCGCTCACCCCGGTGAAGCCGGTGCCGACCAAGCGGTACTGCACGCCGATCAAGGATGGCGAGTACTGGGCCATGGGCCTGCCGGTCATGATCACCTCGGGGATCTCCGATGATTCAGGGATCATTTCGCGGGACGGGGTGGGCAGCGTGATCGCCACCCTGGACCCGGCGGGCTATCAACGCGCCGTTGAGGAAATGGCGGCCTTGCTGGAAAGTCAGCCTGAAAAGGTGTTGTGCGCCAAGGTGCGTTCGGTGGCCGTGAAGTACCGGAACTTCGCCTTGGCGGAGGAGGTGTACCGGCAAGTCTACGGGGAGGAGCTGGCTGCACTGGCAGCATGGAAGGCGGGTGCATCCGGCGGTGGCATGAAAGATCCATGAAGGCCATACGGATCAATGCCGCCGCCCCATGCGGACACCCGGCCCGGCTTGTGGGATGACCGGGCCCTGGAATGTAGTTCTGGGCCGGCAATTGGAGCCGGGACATGGCTCTAGCTGGACTGGACGGACCGGAGCCGCTTTTGGATGATCCCGAGGATCATATTGAGGTCGGACGGCTTCAGCAGGAACATGTCCCAAACATGGATGCCCATCTTGTAGCGAACAGCCAGGCATTGCATCACGAGCAGCGTAAAATAAGATACCGTGCTCGCCAACGCCGCCCCGACAATTCCAAAGCGCGGCACAAGGAGCAGGTCGAGCACGATGGTGACCACGGCGGCCGTGCTCGTTGCATAGAGGAAGTAGCGGATCATCTTCCCGCCGACCAGCAACGGCGTGACGAGCTTTGAGCTGCTGACAAAGACGATACCCGGCAATAGCCAATAGAGCGCCTGTGCGGACCCGATGAACGCTTGTCCGTACAACAAGGGGATGACCCAATGCGCGGATAGGCCGAGGGTAAGTGAAAGAAGGGCCACCGTGGAGAAATTCAGCCGCGAGATGAACTTGTACCGCTGCACCATGGCCGGGCTGGTATCGCCATAGAGGAACGGCTGGATCACCCTGGAAAAGGGTTCAGGTATGTAGAAGAACAGCTGGCCCAGCCCCACGGCAACGGCGTAGAGGCCAAGCTGGGCGGTTCCGGCGCTGTTGCCCACGACCCACACGTCAAAACGATAGTTGATCAAGTTGATGAGGTCGCTCAGGTAACTGATCAGGACAAATGCCAGGAAAGGGCGGATCAGCATCCAATTCCACGTTGGAAAGGGCATGATGCGCACCACACGGGCATAGATCGTGCACCAGACCGTGGTCGTGGCAAGGTTGCAGGTCAGGCTTACGGCAAGCACAAGCAGGAGCCCCTGGCCGGGGCCAATGTGGCTGCGCGCGGCGTAGAGGGCGGCAAAGCCAACCGCATTCATGGCTGCAGCCAGCATCGCCACCTGGTTCAGCGTGCGGAATTTCTTCAGGCTGAGCAGGATCGCGCTGACAAAGCTGTTCACATGGCTGGCGACAATGCAAAGCAGCAGGTACAGCAGGTATTCCCACCGAAGTGCCATATTGGGAAGAAAAACCGCGCCTAGGCTGCTTACATTGAAGATCAGCAAAAGAACCAGGAGGACTCCGGTAAGGCTGAACAGGATCCAGGTGGCGGAAATACGGACCACCGTTGAAGGGTCTCCGTTGTTCTTCGTGGTGAAATAGGTGATCCCCAGCGGCATGCTCAAGCCGAAAAGCATGGCCAGCAAGGTGAACTGGTTTTGCAGGAGGGCATATTCACCACGTCCTTGATCCCCCAGGATGCGCGTCATGCACGTGCTTGACACGAAGTACATCATCAAGGTGGGGGCCTGGACGAGGAAAGTGGAGACTATGCCGCGTTTCAAGTTCAAGGCAAGATGCGGTGTTCAGGCGGTGATGAATGTTGTCGTACCAATTCCGTGCAAACGACGGGACCGTCGGTACAAGGGCCTGGCGATCACGGCGGGTCGGCAGGCCACTGCCCGCAAGAACCATGGCAATGCGCAAATTCGGCACCCGGCCATGATCCACCAGCTTCCGCCAATGGCCCAGTACACATTGGCCATGCACCTCCTGCGGAACCATGGGTTGTCCAGCAGCCCGCGGTTGCGGGCATTCCGGAACAACCGCAGATGGTCATCCTGAAAGAGTTGGACATTCTTGCTCATGCTTCCGCCCCGGTTGCGGTAGAGGCAGAGCACTTCTTTCACGTGCACCGGCCTGAATCGGGCCGCCAATTGGATCGTCAAGTCCTGGTCGGCTGCGTTGGACAGGCGTTCATCGAGCCTGATGCCGGCCAGGAAGCACTGTCGTTTGGCCAGGATGTTCCCGCAGGAAAGAGGTACTGCAGGCTGCTCTTGGAGCAGCGTGGTGCGGAGCACATCCTTGTCGGTGCCTCGGATCACATCACCGGTGGGGTGCAGGTCAGCGTCGCAGATGGCCACATCGGCATAGGCCCAGTCCGCTCCGCTTTCGGTGAGCGCCTGGAGTTTTCGGGATAGATTATCCGCATGCATGGCATCGTCCGCATCGAGAAAGCCAATGTAATGACCAGCCGCAGTGGCCAAGCCGGTATTCCGTGCAGCACTGACGCCTGCATTCCCTTGGTCCACCACATGGATCCGGTGGTCCTTGAAAAGCCGTGCGGTCTGCAGGGTGCCGTCCGTTGATCCGTCGTTCACTATGATAAGCTCCCAATTGGTGAAGCGCTGGGCAAGCACCGAGTTCACCGCGTCGGCCAACCACTTTTCCGCATTGAAGGCAGGGATAATGATGGACACCTCAGGGCCTGTCATGACCGGGATGGAACAGTTATGCACAAGACTATTCCCATGTGGTCCGTTATCGGACCGGTAGCGCCTCCGGTTCGGCAACCTGCACCATTGCCTTGGACCTCGTCGGGACCAGTCTGGCCCAGCAGGTTGAAGGCAAAAAAATCAATTTTGCCCGGCATGATGCATGATGGCTTTCATCGGGTCGTCGGCTGTCAATGGGCAAGTGCGTTGCCATATTCCTCCATGTAGCCGTTCCACATGCGGTCAAACGTAAAGGAGCGGAGGGCCAGGTTTTTTCCTTCCTGTCCGATGGTGGACAAGCCGATGTCCAGCGCGCGTTGCACACCTTCGGCCAAGGCCTTGCCGCTTCGTTCTTCGGCGAAGATCACGGAGCGCCCGTCTTCCGCCACGTCGGCTACACCCCCCGTGCGCGTGGTCACCACGGGTGTGCCGGACATCATGGCCTCGGCCAGTACGAAACCGAATGGTTCATGGTCCGCGGCATGCAGATAAATGTCCAGCATGCTGTAAAGGGCGGGTATGCTGCGCCTGTCCACCCAGCCTGTAAACGTGATGTGCTTGTCGAGCCCGGCTTCCTTCACGCGTTGACGCAGAACCTCCTCCTGATCACCGGTGCCGCAAAAAATGAAATGCATGCGTGGGTGGTCCTTGACCAGGAGCCGTGCAGCTTCGATAATGTGCTGGTGCCCTTTCCACGCAATGAGGCGTGCCACGGTACCCACCACGGGATAGGCGTCGCCCAAGTTGAGTCTCCGCCTCAAGGATGCCGCTCCGGCAGCATGGTCGGCGAGGTAGGGCGCCGGGTCGATGCCGTGGTGCACAACGCCGATCTTTGCGGGAGATGCCTTTTCATGTTGCACCATCAGGCGTTTGGTGTCGCCCGAGACCGCGATGACGCGCGTGGCCAATTTGGTGGCCAACCGGTCCAGGAACACCCATTTGGGTGCATAGAACAGGTGGAAGCCGGAATCCTGGCGGGTGATGATGCGGACCCTGATGCCGGCCATGCGGGCGGACACCATGGCGGGCAGGGTATCATCAAACAAGTGGCCGTGTACAATGTCCGGGCGCCAACGGAGCATTTGCCACCACATCCGGGGCAAGGCCGTGATCATGCCCCATTTGCGGCGGGCGGGGTTGAACGGGACCCACTTGCCGCGAAACCCAAAGCTTCGGATCTCCTCCAGCATTTTTGGTTTTTGGGCACACAGCAGCAGAAAGGAGTAACGCACGTTGCCTTCACGAGCTGCCCGTTCCATGAACCAAGTGATGTACGGCACACCATCGTTGTTGGCGAATGTGTGCAGCACATGGATTTGTTTCATGGAGAGACAATTGAACTGAAAAGTGACGGGTTCCAGGGGTGCAGGGCACCGGCGGCAGAGCGGCATGCATTCCCCATGGGGCGGGCCGTCACTAGGCGGAATAGATCATGTGCCAAATATAGCCGGGTGCTCAGTGCTTGCGGTCCAGGAAATCGCCAATGGATTGGAACGTGGCGTCAAAGCTTTTGGTGCGGGCTAAGGCGATGCGTTCGGCAGCAAGCCCGGCTGGTTCTCCTGCGCGCAGGAACTCGCTGAGTTCGTCCCGTGCGGCCTGGCGGTCGTCGTTCATGTACAGTAAGTGCCCGAACGGCAGGTATTCCGAAAAGACCGTGGAGAACACGGGTTTGCCGAGCGCGAGGTACTGGAATATTTTGTGGTGGGAGATATTGTTCCCGGGGAAATGGCGCCCCATGGGTGCCAGACAAAATCGTGCTCCTGCGATCCAGGCGGCCAATTGCCGGTAAGGCATGGCGCCGACCAGGTGTACGTTTGGGAAACGACCTTCACGGAAGAGCTGTTGGGCTTGTGGGTCATTGTCCAATGTATAAGGACCAATGAAGACGAACGGGACGTCCGGATGGTCCTCGATCAATCCGCTCAACAGCTCCAGGTCGATGCGCATGTCCAAGGTGCCGACATACAGGCCGTAATCCGAGAACCCGATGGGAGCGGCTTGTGCCGTAAAAGCCGTGTCGGGGGTGGGATGGGCGGTGGGAAGGATCGGGTTGTTTTAGGGCCTGTACATGGGATTGAAGGGTTTGGGCAAGGGGATGGACCGGTCCACCCTGGGATAGATGAAGCGCTCGCCGCGCATGTGCATCGTGTACACATCCACCGCGATGAACGCGGAATGCCTGGCCCCAAGGAGGACAGGATCGTAGAGCCTGGAAGGATCAAAGGAAAGGAAGAGGTCAGGGAGAAGGCCTTGGGCGCCGAGCGCCTTGGTGATGGCACGGGAGATCAACGTGTTGTTGAGCCGGAAGGCACCATCGTTCACGGATGGCAGCACATTCCTGTAGCGCAGGACGGAAAGCCCTTCCTGGACCTGGACCAAGGAGACTTCGGGGCCAAGCACGTTTTGCAGTTGCCATCGCGGCGTGGGGTCGATAAACACCACACGGTTCTGCTTGGACAGTTCGTTTGCGTAGTTGTGCTTCGAAAACCACACATCACCCCAAGGTTCATTTGAGGTGATGAGGATGTTGAGCCCCTTCAATTCCATGTTTGCGGGAAGGGTATGCCTGCGTCCGTGGCTATTTCAGCCATGGCCGATTTTGAACGCGGGCCAGTGCAGCGGGGTGCAAGAACATGGGTGGGCGTGAAGCATTGAAGTCGCGGCCGTAGGCGGGGAATGGCAAGCATATCGTGCTGGCAGCGAGGTTTGGACTAGGTCACCAGTTGGGCTTGGGTGGTGGACTGCAAAGATCGGAGCGCGTCACAATCCAATGGACCTGGCCACTTCCGGCCTGCAGACCAGGAAATTGAAATGCCCGCTTCTGGTCAAGGCCCCGGTCTTCCGCGGGGGCCAGGAGACATCGTCTATGTTAAAGTATTCGTAGCCAAGCCCATTGAGCACGGCGCCCACCTGCGCGGCCACCTCGTCGTTGAGGATCTCGATCAACATCGATGGCTTGTCACGACGCAGGATCTCCAAAAAACCGCGAAGCACTTCGGCCTCGTGCGTTTCCACATCGATCTTCAACAGGTCCACTTTCGCCGCACCAAACTGCGCGAGCAAGTCAGTGACGGTGATGGCCGGCACCTTCACGGGCCTTAGCTCCTTGTTATCGCTGTTCCATTGGGGGTTGAGCGAGACGGAAAGCACATGCTCGCGCTCTGGCAGGTCGAACAACACGGACACGCCGGAGTGGCTGGTGGCCGCGGCATGCACGGTTTTGACGCGGCCACCGTTCAGTGACGCGTTGTCCTCCAGCTTTTCAAAGATGCGCCGGACGGGTTCCACGGCGATCACCAATGCCTCCGGGTTAACTGCGGATGCTGCCAACGCATACACCCCGGTGTTTGCCCCGATGTCAACGATGACCATGGAATTACGGCAGAGCCTGGACCATAGTTCCATGGATACCTTCTCCCATCCATTGAAGCCATTCCAGAACAATTCATTTTCGATCATATAGCCATGGTGCCGGATACGGAAGCGGGCCGTGGGGCTGATGACCACTTCAATGACTCCCTTGAAATGCAAATGCCGGTAGATGGGCTCGGGCAGGGACACAAGCCGCCGCACGGCCCGGTACACCGGTTGCTTGAAAGGAACGGATTCATAAAGTCGTTTCAGAACGGAGCGGACGGCAGCCATGGGGAAGCGCCAAATGTAGCGCCCTTGGTCCGGCGCCAGAGGAACGTTCCATGACATCGGATGTCCGGTACTTTAATGCCAACCCATGACCGTATGGCCCATCTTTGTCCAATAGGAAGGCCCGCACCCTTGCGAGAGCGGCAACCCGCTTTGCCTGGGAAGCAGGCGGCTACAAGCAACTCGGGTTTGCGCTCCCGAAAAGGGACATGCAGGAGGATGCGCTGATGCGGGGAGGCAGGCGCTCAAGCGTTCGCTTTACGCCCCTTGATCAACCTCGTCAACGGCCGCACCCGCTCAAAGAAGGCTTTCTCCCTGGGGTAGTGCGTAGTGACGTAAGATGGGAATTCAGTATGCTGGCGGATCGGGGCCGTCATAAAGCCATTGAATTCCTCCTCGGTGATCCCCAGTTTGTTGATCACGAATTCAAGGTCGGCGCGCAACCCTTCCGGCGTGTAAATATCCTTTTGAAGCTCCGCCAGGGCCGTTGGCCTGTCCATCAGCCCCGATGCGATCATGGTGGACAAGTGGGCTTTCCGCTTGTCAATGTGGAACCGGGTGGGCAGGATGTAGTTCTGGTAGAACCGCGTGAAGACGGATTCGGTGTGCTTGGCCCCGTAATCGGTCCATCCCAGCTTGGCAATGATCTCCTGCTTCGCCTTGGCGTTGTCGTAATCCAAGTAGTTGAGCAGGGAAACACCTCTGATCCCTTTCACGAGGTACAGGTATGGCCTCCTCCAATAGCCGAGGCGCGGAAGCGTTTTGAGATTGCGTCCGCTAAATTCCTTGGCGATATGGCGGATGTTGAGCAGGTCCATTTTTTCATGGTTCCACCCGTTGGGCAAGATACCTTCGGTGGCAAAATTGTGCCCGGAGATAACATACTTGATCCCAAGTTTGGCCGCCAGGTTGTGCAGGTAGGCCACCATGGCGTGGTCGGTCACCAGTTCAATGTCCATCACCGATGCGCGGAAGAAGGCCAGCTGGATGTCCCTGAATTCCTCCCACTCAATGACATGGCTGTGCAGGTCGAAGCCGAGGTGCTTGACCAGCTCCGCCACATTCTTGTTGGAGACCTCCGAATTGTATCCGTTGTCCACGTGAACAAGCAGTGGGGTCAATCCCAATTCCTTGAGCTTGAGCGCCACGTATGAGCTGTCCGCCCCGCCGCTCACCCCGGCAATGCAATCGTATTTTCCATGTCTGGACTTCTTGATGCGGTCCACCAATTGCTCCAGTTCCTTTTGTTTGTCCTTGCCTTCGAACATCGCCCGCGGATCATTGCGATGGTACCAGTGGCAGTACGTGCAAACACCGTCGTCGTCAAACTGGATGGCGGCATCGTCCAGGGTGTCGAGCACACATTTGGTGCACTGGCGGTAGGGGCGCCCTTCGGGGAGTTTGCCGCAGGTGGCCAGTGTTTCAGTATAGAGGTCCGCAAGCCAGTTGGAAGCATTTGCGTTAACGCCGGTGTCCAGAGGCCAAACCCGGGTCTTTTCAGCATGGACGCCGTATTTGTCCAGGAGTAGCCGCTTCAGGCCCGGGGTTGCCGGCAGGAAATAGGTGATTCCCGCGGATTGGATCCAGTGCTTCATTTTGACCAGCTCCGGGTTATCGCCGGCCGCGGCGGAAGGTGGACCGGCTGGTGCTGCCACAGGGTCGGTGTCAAGGGAAAGCAATTTGGGAATGGCCTTCAACTTTCCTTGCAGGTCCACTGCCCTTACGGCTGGTGAGGTTCCATCCAAATGGACCACGTCGAATGAATTGCCCCATTGTTGAATTTGACGGTCCAATGCCTGGTTCACCAGTCTTCCCAGTTCGCGCGGAGTACCAAGGGGCACGGGAAATGAAACACGTGCAATTCCGTCGGTCGTCCCTGTTCGGGTGTCCGCTTCCGGCAGTTTGTTGCCACCACCCAAGTGGAAACAGAATACATCATGTATCCGGGCTGCGGCATGGATTTCCTGTTCGATGGTACCGTTGTGCTGTTGGGGCTTGTCCGTGATGTACAAGACCCTCTTCCGTGCGGATGTCGGCATTGTTTGGGGGGGGCTGGATGTAGGTGTGGGCACTTGCCAACGGCGGGCCGTAAACTCAGGAACAACTGTACACTACAGCTTTTGGCTGCCGTGCCACTCGTGTGGAGAGCGAAATTCCACTGTTGTTCCTGCGTAATGGCATGAGGCACTCTGGAATGGCTTGCCGTGCGTTTGCTGGAGCAAATGTAATTGGCCGAACTACCGGTCGCAAGATGTTGAAAAAAGATCTTTTCGGCACCCGGGGCCCGCACATTTCGGGCAGGCCAGGGAGTTTCCAAAGGCCAAACTGCGGGTAGGCTGGAGCCCTGATGGTGGCATTTATGCGGGATGCCGTGCATGTATCGCCCCGGCCTTATCCTTGCAGGCTCCAGCTATGCCATTGACATGGGCGTAAAGGTCCCGCGAAAAAAGAGGAGGGTGGTGCTATTATCCCTGCTGTACCGGCTCAACCGGGTACTGCCCTTGACCCGGCTTCAGAAGTTCAAGTTGTACCTGGACTTGGAGTGGATCTTTGACCGCTTGGCCATGGAGGCCTCCTTCACGCATTATGCACCGGATGATCATCCCCATCGATCATTCGCGTCCAAATTCCTGCTGCGCCAGTTGGAACCCGGCATGCGCGTGCTTGACCTGGGCTGTGCCAAGGGAGATATGTCATACGCCCTCGCCCAGCATGTGGAGCAGGTGGTAGGGGTTGACCATAATGCCGGTTTAATATCGCTCGCGAAGGAGCAGTACCAGCGCCCCAATCTTTCCTTCCTGCAGGGTGATGCGCTGGAGTATCTGCGGCGGGGGGGGGCGGCGCATTTTGATGTGCTCATCCTTTCACACATATTGGAACACTTGGACGGCCCCGAACAGTTCCTGAAAGACTTCAGCCCGCATTTCAAATGGTTCTATATTGAACTGCCTGATTTTGACAAGACGTATCTCAACCACTACCGGCTTGATGTCGGGAGTTCACTGCTTTGGACCGATGAAGACCATGTGGTCGAGTTTGACCGTGAAGAATTGATGGACGTGCTTGGAAAGGCGGGCTTGCGCATTGTGGAGGCGGAGTATCGTTTCGGTCTACAGCGGCTATGGTGCACCAGGAATTGAGCGGTTCGTGAGCATGGAATTACGACCTGCTCTTCACCTGTTGATCATGCCAACACGACAGATGGTTTCAGGTATTCAAGGGCCATTCCGACTTGGGGGGCGACAACACCCGCCTCGGAAAGGCCGATCAGCAGGGGGGCTTTTGCTTCAGCTCATGATGGTTCCCAGGTAAAGTGTCGCCCCATGCCCCAACTCCTCCTCTGCACCGGCAATCCCGGCAAGCTCACCGAACTGCGCGCCATGCTGCCACACCACCTGGAACTGCTCGGCCTGCGCGATGTCGGCCTGCCCACCGACCTCCCCGAAACCGGGAACACTTTCGCGGCGAATGCCCTGGAAAAAGCCCGTTTTGCGCACGAACGTACCGGCCTGCCGTGCATCGCTGATGATTCCGGCTTGGAGGTGGATGCGTTAGGCGGTGCGCCGGGCGTGTTTTCCGCCCGCTATGCCGGGCCGCAGAAGAACGATCAGGCCAACATGGCCAAGCTGCTGCGCGAATTGGAGGCCATTGCGGACCGAAGAGCGCGCTTTCGCACGGTGATCGCCTTGGTGGAGGATGGCGGTGAGCATCTCTTCGAGGGCGAGGTGCGCGGCACCATCACCACGGAACCGCGCGGGACCAACGGCTTCGGCTACGATCCGGTGTTCCTGCCGGAAATGAGCGACCTCACCTTCGCGGAGCTGGATGCCGTCCGCAAGAATGCGATCAGCCACCGCGGGCATGCGGTATGGAAGTTGGTGCGCTTTTTGGGCGAGCGTCAAGGGTAGAGCATTCCATTCACAGCGCCGTTCACGGCCTCTTCCACCGAGATCCCCGCCGCCTTCAGCATGCGTGGGAAGATGCTCACCGGGGTAAATCCCGGCACCGTGTTCACTTCGATGGTCTTCACCTCCTTGCCATCGCCTTGGCCTTCCAGCCAGAAGTGGTCGATGCGGACCAGGCCGTTGCAGTTCAAGGCTTGGTAGATGGCTGCGGAGCGCTGCTGCACGAGGATGGCGACATCGGCGGGAATGGGGGCGGGGACGATCTCCTCCGTATCGGCGGCGTGGTACTTGGCGTTGTAGTCGAAGAACTCATGGCTGGTACGGATCTCGCACACGGGCAATGCTTGTATGTGGCCGTTGAGGTTGATCACGCCGCAGGTGAGTTCGCGCCCTTGGATGAAGGCTTCGCACATCACGATCTTGTCCTCGGCAAAGGCCTTGTCCAGCGCGGGGTCCAGTTCTTCGGCGGTTTTTACCTTGCTGATGCCCAAGCTGCTGCCGCTGGTGTCCGGCTTCACAAAGCAAGGCAGTCCGACTTCCCGGAGGATCCGTTGCTCCGTGCCTGCCTCGCGGCCGTGGAGGCGCAGTGAAGCGGCCACGGGAAAGCCCATCTGGCGCAGCAGCCCGGTGGTGCTGAACTTGCTCATGGTGAGTGCCATGTTCAGCACGCCGCCGGTCTGGTAGGGCACGCCGAGCATGTCCAGGTAGCCTTGCAGCTTGCCGTCCTCACCGGGGGTGCCGTGGATGGCGATCAAGGCGGCGTCAAACCGTTCCAATCCATGGCCACGGTCCGCGGTGAAGTTGCCGCGATCCAACGGGAGGATCGTTCCGTCGGTCCGTTCACAAGTCCACGTGTCGCGGGTAACGGTGACGAAAACCGGGTCAAACCGCGCGCGGTCAATGGCATCCATTTTGGTCTGCGCGCTTTTTTGGCTGATGACGGATTCGCCGGTGTAACCACCGCGCAGGATGGCAATGAAGGGAAGTGGCATGGAGCGTGGTTGGAAGCACAAAAGTTGAGGCGGAGGCCCCACCGCCGGGGCACGGCCTGCCGGAAACACCAACCGGGCCATGTTGATGCCACTTGGGGCGCGCCTATATTCGCGCCTGCCTGGAAAAGGGCCGCCCCAAGCGGGCAATGGCGCCAAATTCCCCAATGACGACCGGAAAACGCTTGTTTTGGATCATCGCCCCGGTGGTGCTTGCCGCGATGTTGCTGGGCAGTGCCTGGCTATGGCTTGCCGGCTATACGCGGCATGGGCAAACCGAGAAGGTGCCCGATCTTCGTGCACTGTCCATGGAAGAAGCTTCGGCCACCTTGTTGAAGCTGGGGTTGAAGGCCGAGGTGATCGATTCAGTGTACAATGATGAAGCCCCGAAAGGCACGGTGGTCAGCCAGGACCCCGACAGCGGCAAGTTCGTAAAGCGCGACCGCACGGTGTACCTGGTGATGAACGCCGTCCAGCCGAAGATGCTGAACATGCCCAACCTGGTGAACTTGAGCAAGCGCCAGGCGATCAGTGTACTGGACATCATCGGCTTGAAGGTGGCGGGCATGGAGTACCGGCCTGACCCCTGCATGGATTGTGTTGTGGCACAGTTGTACCAAGGCGCACCCATCGCCGCTGATGAGCGGATCCGCAAAGGGGAGGCCATTACCCTGGTGCTGGGTAAAGGCCAGCAAGGTGAGCAAGTGCCTGTTCCGGACGTGATGGGCATGGGCTTCGCCGAGATGAAGGCCGTGCTGGACTTGGCCTCATTGAACCTGGGCCTGGTGGTGGAGGTGAAAGGCTGCAATACCGGTTGTGATACCGCGTTGGCCAAGGTGGTGCGCCAATCGCCCAGCCCGGGACCTGATGTGTTGATCAGCCCCGGCGGGCTCGTGGACGTTTGGCTCACCTTGGACACCACTACCGTTACACCATGACCTACTTGGTACGCACGCTGGCCCGGGCCGCGCGCCTTTTTTCGGCCGTTCTGACGGTTGTTGCCGCTACAACTGCAGTGGCCCAGGAAATTGTAACACCGGTGCATGCCGTTCCCCGGCCGGGCAATGAGGCGCCGATGATGAAGGCAGCCGGGCTGAACACGGTGTTCCTCTACACCAACGACACCCAAACGCTGCCGGTGGTGGATGATTTTTCCGTGGACCGCACCCGCCACCTGAACGCAACGGCGAACGATGCCAACGTCAGCTTGACGGAAACCATTTACAAGATCGAGATTGGCGGCGCCAGCACGCCGTCCATGGCCTTTGTAACGGACACCAGCTTCCACTACACCGTGGACACGCAGAATGACACCTTGATCGTTACCCGGGCCGCCAACCCGGCCATTGTCGCCATCGTGCGCGACCTTTCCGTATATCCGGTAACGCAGCAAAGCATGTATCTGTGGCCCCCTTATTCGATCTTCGATACCGTGGGAACGAACACACCGGACACCCTGGCCCTGGATGCCACGCTGAGGCAGGATTCCCTGCTGGTGTACAGCGTGGCCGCCGATCCGCGCACGTACACCAACCCGGACAACAGCCTGCGCCCGTGGATCCTGTGGGCCGATGATGATGCCTACATCAACGGCACCTTTCCGCTGAACCCGCCCACCATTGGCGTGGCCACCTTGGACGGCATGGACCGCACGGGATGGCCCTATGATCCGCTCAACCCCAATGTGAACGGACCGGCGGACAAGTTGACCTCCGTGCCCATCAACCTGGCGTACGCAGCATCTGACAGTGTGTACCTGAGCTTTTTCTGCGAGCCCATCGGGTTAAGCGGCGATCAACTGGCACATGCCGAGGACAGCCTGCACCTGGATTTCCTGGCCCCGGATGAAAACCATTGGTATCCCATTTGGAGCACCCCGGGCGATGCCCCTCCCGACCAGTTCAGGCAGGTGATGATACCCGTGACGGACGGGCGGTTCCTCAAGCCCGACTTCCGGATGCGGTTCCGCAATGATGCCACCCTGGGCGGGGCGGTGGACCAGTGGCACATTGACTATGTACGCTTGGACCGCAACCGCTCCGCCTCGGATACTGTGCTGAAGGACGTGGCCTTTGTGTATCCTGAAGCCGGCCTCCTCCAGACCTATGCTTCCGTGCCCTTTGCCAAGTTTGTGCAATCACCCGCCAGCTACATGGCGCAGCAAGTGGACCTGGAACAGCGCAACAACGACACACAGGACAAGTTCATCACCTGGGGCTACGGCGTGGCCAGTGATTGCGGCTGGAGCGCCACGCGGGGCAGTTACGGCAACAACATCAGCAGCAATGCGTTCAGCAGTTTCAATAGCGTACACCCCGTGAACAGCGGCGCAAACCCATTGGTGTATGATGTCGGCGCATGCCCCGGTGCGGCCTACGTTACGGCCAAGTTCTGGACCAACGCCACGCCGGACGTATGCGCGTACAACGACACCATGGCGTACCGGCAGGAGATCAGCAACTACTACGCCTACGATGACGGGACGGCGGAAGCCGGGTACAGCTTGAACGCCACGGGTGCCAAGCAGGCCTACCGCTTCGATACGCAGGGCACGGATTCACTGCGTGCCTTGCGCATGTACTTCGACCCCATCTTCACCTATGACCCGCCGCCGGTGAACAATCCGCCGAACGGCTCCTTCATCATTACCGTGTGGAGCAGCCTCACCCCGGAAACGATCGTGTTCCAGAACATCTCTTTCAGTACACCGCAATACCACACTTGGGGACCGGACCATTATGTGGAGTATCCACTGGACAGCACGGTCGTGGTGAACGGGTCATTTTACGTGGGTTGGGTGCAGACCAATGATACGCGGATGCAACTGGGCCTGGACAAAAACCGGGACAACCACGACAAAATGTTCTACAAGGTGGGTGCCAGTTGGCAGCAGTCGCAACAGCATGGTTCCTGGATGATCAGGCCCGTGATGAAAGCCGCGGTGGACCCATACATCGGCATTGTTGAACAGGTGGCACAGGAAGAGACCATGCAGATCTGGCCCAACCCCGCCAACGATGCGCTCCACATTTCGTGGATGCCCGGCCTGTCACCCGCCATGGTGGAGTTGATCGACCCCACGGGACGTGCAGTTGGGCGCTGGGACCTCAAGCAGCAGGTCATCCCGGTATCCGCCTTTGCACCGGGCATGTACATCGTGCGGCTGCTGGGCCCGAGCGGAGAACCCTTGGGGCAAAGCCGATTGATCGTGCAAGGCAGATGAACAACGAGGACGAACTTTCCGGGGAAGGAACATTGGAGGGCGGGGAAGAGCAGGAATTGTTCGAACACCACCGCATCGTGGCGGACCCGCGCCAGGGCTTGTTGCGCCTGGACAAATTCCTGCAGGACCGCATTGCAGGCGCTTCACGCACGCGCATAGCCGCCGCTGCGCGCAATGGCAACGTGCTGGTGAACGGCAAGGCCGAGAAGCCCAGTTACAAGGTGAAGCCGAAGGACGTGGTAAGCTTGGTGCTGCCGCATCCGGTGCGGGAAGTGGAACTGGCCCCGGAGGACATTCCGATCGAAGTGCTGTATGAGGACGACCAGATCCTGGTGTTGAACAAGCAGCCGGGCTTGGTGGTGCATCCCGGCCATGGCAATTGGACGGGCACCTTGGTGAACGGCCTGCTCTTTCATTTCGGCAAACTGCCCTCTTCGCCGAACCAGCCTGTGCCACGCCCGGGACTTGTCCACCGGTTGGACAAGGACACTAGCGGGGTAATGGTGGTGGGCAAGACCGAGGATGCCATGGCCCACTTGGCCAAGCAGTTCTTTGAGCGCACCAATGACCGCCGCTACCGCGCCCTTGTGTGGGGTGATTTCAGTGAAGACCACGGCACCATTGAGGGCAACCTGGGCCGCTCCTTGAAGGACCGCACCGTGATGCAGGTGTTCGCGGACCCGGAGGTGGGGAAAACGGCTATCACCCATTGGAAAGTGGTGGAGCGCTTTACGTATGTCACCCTCGTTGAATGCAAGCTGGAAACAGGCCGTACGCACCAGATCCGTGCACACATGAAGCACATCGGCCACCCGTTGTTCAATGATGCGCAGTACGGCGGCGACCGCATCCTCAAGGGAACGGTCTTCACCAAGTACAAGCGCTTTGTGGAGAACTGCTTTGCGCTGCTGCCCCGCCAGGCGCTGCATGCCTGCATGCTGGAGATCGACCATCCCGCCACGGGCAAGCGCATGAAGTTTGAAAGCCCGCTGCCGCAGGACATGGAAGCCGTGCTGGCGAAGTGGCGCGTGTACACCTCAGCGCGGCCGTTGGAAGATCCGGGAGAGGCTTTTGACGCGGAGGAAGCGAACAACTTGAAGTAGTTGAATGGACGTGGTTCGTCGTTCGTGGCGGAGCGTGGACCAAGCAACTGCCGTACGACCTCTTGGAACTGGGTTCCACACCCTTCGCCCTGCGAACCACGAACTATCCTAGCGTTTGACGCGGAGGAAGCGATGAATGGACGTGGTTCGTGGCGGAGCGTGGA